>JAJTGP010000260.1 GCA_021299265.1 Hyphomonadaceae bacterium
CTACATGTCCCTTGAAACTCTCGCACCTTTGAGCAATGATCCAATCGTCATGCTCAGCGCAGTCCCCTGATCATGACCAGCCAAGCCCTAAACCGGCTACATCATGGCAACGCTGTTACACCACGCTGTGGGACACGATCGTTTCCAACGCATTCTGATCGTTGCGATTCGTTTCGGAGGCTGTGCAAAACATCCTCACTAATAACGCAAACGGCACTTTCCTTTAATAACGCCTTGCGCTGTTAACGCGTGCGTGAATGGCCTAGCTTCTCATCATCCGACGTCAGCCCTACAAACAGGATAGGCCAATAAAGTGAAACGGTCGCTGGCGGGGAAGCTGTGCGTGCGTTTGTCCCGCCGCCACTACCGCCAAATCTGCCCTTAAAGCTGCAACCCTCCAAGTGATGTGGCTGAGGCCCAACATAAACGATCTCAGCGACTGGCGTTCCTTCCTCGCCTTGCTTCACGACGAACGCTTTCTGGTTGTCCGTGAACTTCGATCTTTCCATGCCAAACTCCCTCGTTTGGCCAAGGATAATTAAGAAAAAAATTCAATTCCGAATGGTCCAAGTCTATAGTGGTAGAGTACCCGAAATCGGAACCCCACTTCACGGAAAAAAGACTTCTTCTTCTAAGCCGTTCTCTATAATCTAAGTCCTATGGAACTTCTCATTATTATCGGTCTCACATTGCTGAATGGGCTATTCGCGCTTTCTGAAATGGCGCTTGTTTCTTCCAAAAAGCCTCGACTAAAAGCACTTGCTGATAATGGTGACCGCGGCGCGGCTGTGGCTCTCAAACTCATGGAAGATCCGTCAAGCTTCCTGTCTGCCATTCAAATTGGCATTACGTCGATTGGTATTGTGGCTGGGGCATTTGGCGCGAGTGCGCTATCAGCTGATGTTGCCCCACTGATCAAAGAGACAATACCAGAGCTAAGCGACAGTGCCGACGAAATTGCTTTCATTATCGTCATTATTTTGACTACTTATCTCTCGCTTGTCTTGGGCGAACTTTTGCCTAAACGGGTGGCGCTTGCTGCCCCTGAAAAATTGGCTGCTTTGGTCGCACCCGGCATGGCGCTATTGGCTATTGTTGGCGCGCCGCTGGTTTGGTTCCTGAAGCTCTCCACGGAATTGCTATTGCGGATCCTGGGTCTGGCAAATGTTAAGGCACAAGAAGTCACCGAAGAAGAAGTCCGGTCCATGATTGAAGAAGGCCATGCGGCGGGCGTCCTTGAATCGCGTGAGCGAGAGATGATTGAGGGCGTGATGATGATGGCCGATCGGGGCGTGCGCTCTATTATGACGCCACGGCACCAAGTGGTGTGGCTTGATCCCGATGCGCCCCGCGCGGACACGTTGACCCGCATTGCGCAAAGTGGGCACTCAAGGTTCCCAGTCGCTAAAGGAAGTCTGGACGGCCTCGTGGGAATTATTCAGGCAAAAGACTTTGTGGTGCGCGATAATGGCGTTGACCTTGGTGCTGCTGCGCACGCGCCGCTGGTGGTTCACGAAGGTCTGTCCGTTATGCGTCTTCTGGAACAAATGCGCGATCGCCCTGTACGTATGGCGATTGTGGTAGATGAACATGGCGAAATCCAAGGGATCGTCACCGCAGCAGATATCTTGGGTGCCATTGCTGGTGACGACGTGGCGCTATCTAGTGGCGAAGCAGTCTCATCGCCTGTCCAGCGTGATGACGGCACATGGTTGGTTGATGGCATGATGCGGATCGAAACATTTGCTCAATACTTTGAGTTGGTGCGCGCACCTGAAGCTGGGGACGCTGAGACTGTGGCCGGCCTTGTTGTCCATTGTCTCCAACGTGTCCCCAAAGTAGGTGATAGCGTGGAGATCGGGCTTTTGCACATTGAGGTCATCGACATGGACCGAATGCGGATTGATAAGATCCTTGTGACCCAACGTTAAACCGGCGCGGGAAAGATGGTCCGACTTTATGCTTGGGTTTGCACGCACCGACAAGATTTGCTCCCCATCACAGGCCGCTTGCTAGAATAACAAGTTCTTGTGCCTCAGGTCTGCGAATGAGAAGGACTTGTTTGGGAAAGGTATAGGAAGAAGGCTGCCATTTGCTCGATCTCCTGCGTTGCGATTTGTATTCAGCCCAACCTGAATGAAAGCCACAGTCGATCTATATTGACTATATGGAAACGTCAGTCTGCGTCATCGCTCTTGCTTCTTTGTACAGCGCTGAATTGTTACCAAGTGTTCATCTCGTGCGTCTTATTGAATGTACTAAAATAATCGATACGACCCTTTAGCTTGCAATCAAGCACTTTCGGAAGGCCGAGCCCTAACCATGCGTGTCGATGTCTTTAGCGCTAAGCCCTATGATCACAAATTCCTGACTCTTGCCGCGGAAGGCTCAGGCCTAGAATTGCGTTTTCATGAAGCGCGTTTGGGCGAGGATACCGCCGCACTGGCGGAGGGGGCGAAGGTGATATGCGCGTTTGTGAATGATGATCTGGGCGCAGGCGTTATTGGACGCCTCGGGGAGATGGGTGTCGCGATGATCGCGTTGCGATGTGCGGGATACAATCATGTGGATCAAAGGGCGGCCCGTGATGCTGGGATTGTAGTAGCAAGGGTACCCGCTTACTCACCCCATGCAGTGGCAGAGCATGCTGTCGCATTGATCCTGACTCTGAATCGCAAGACGCACCGTGCCTACAACCGCGTGCGTGAAGGGAATTTCGCGCTTGACGGACTGATGGGCTTTGACCTGTGCGGTAAGGTCGTGGGCATAGTTGGCACCGGGCTGATCGGCACAGTTCTGGCGCGCATCTTGGCTGGTTTTGGGTGCAAAGTTCTGGCTTTCGACCCCCAGCCCAATGTCGAGTGCAAGTCGCGTGGTGTAAACTACGTTCCAATGGACGAGCTTTTTGAACGCTCAGACATCATAAGTTTGCAATGCCCGCTAACGCCTGCAACGCACCATTTGATCAATGCTGATGCCATCGCAGCCATGAAACGGGGTGTTATGTTGATCAATACGTCACGGGGAGCTGTGGTTGATACACGCGCCGTGATCGGAGGGCTAAAAACGGGCCAGATTGGCGCGCTTGGGCTAGATGTCTATGAAGAAGAAGGAGATTTGTTCTTCGAGGACCTTTCAGGCAGCTATATTTCGGACGACATCTTTGCACGCTTGCTGACCTTTCCGAATGTGTTGATCACGGGTCATCAAGGGTTTTTCACCCAAGAAGCGCTCACAGCCATAGCCACAACGACGATTGCTAATGTCTTGGCCTTCGCTCGCAATGGCGTCCCGATGCATCCGGTTGTCTGCCCTGACTGAGGTGTCCCCTATGGTCGGCCAAGTTTGCGGCTTGGATTAGCTGATATCAGATGTTGGTTTTCACGCCGAAATTTGGAGTTTGGGTTCAGCCTGATCGGGGGTGACGTGCCCCATTGACTGTTACCAGCCACGATCCTCTTGCTCAAATCTTAAGTTTTTGCGCATCAAAACTGTAAATCGGGAGGACTGGCCGACTACGGAGAAGTCGGTTCATTCAAGCAATGTAGCTCAAAATGATGTTGCAAGTGTATTGCCAAGATTTAGGCGATTGGTTCGCTTTTGGTCGGTCGCCCCTTCAAGCCAAGGCGAATTTGCTTCTCGATCTCGACTAGCGCGAAGAAGGCGGCACCTATGGCTATGATCAACAGTCCATCCATCAGGGAAACAGGCTTGGTGCCAAGAACTGCCTGCAGGGGTGGCAGGTAGGTCACAGCGAGTTGTGCGACTGTAATGGTAATGACCACAGTCCAAACCACTTTGGTGCCGCGCGCCGCCGCCCAGGTCAGCGAAGTGCTGTGGGTGTTGCGAATGAAAAACAGGTGGAAGATCTCAAGGACCACTAGCATGTTCATCGCCATGGTTTGAGCCAGAGCAAGCGAATAGCCTTTGTCGATTGCATAGGTGAAGATGCCGAAGACAGCCGCCAGAAACAGCAGCGCGACCAGCACAACATGCCAAACAAGCTCGCCTGATAGGATTGGGGCGTTTCGAGCGCGTGGTGGGCGGGCCATTGTGCCCGTCTCGGTTGGCTCGAATGCGAGGGCAAGGCCCAGCGTTATGCCGGTGATCAGGTTGATCCAGAGGATCTGCACAGCGGTCACAGGCAGGGCCAGCCCTGCTAGCAGCGCCAGGATGACCACCAATGACTCGCCCGCGTTTGTCGGCAGGGTCCAGCTGATTACCTTCTTGAGGTTATCGTAAACCGTTCGACCCTCGCGCACTGCCGCCGCGATACTCGCGAAATTGTCGTCGGCCAGCACCAGATCGGCCGCTTCCTTGGCAGCCTCTGACCCTTTCAGGCCCATAGCTATCCCTGCGTCTGCGCGCTTAAGCGCGGGAGCGTCGTTCACCCCGTCACCAGTCATCGCGACTGAG
>JAJTGP010000199.1 GCA_021299265.1 Hyphomonadaceae bacterium
ACGATGGTGCGCTCGGTCAGCACGGGGCGGATGCGCGCGACGCCAAGCTCTGTCGCCTTCTCAACAATCGTATCGGTGCGGTCGCCTTTTACGGGAGCAAATAACAGGTCGAGATCGCAGACCGGGGTTTGGGTGCGGGTCTGTTCGGCGCAGAGGGCTTCCGCGCCCTTTTTGCCAATTTGGCTTAAATGGGCCAACCATTCGCCATCGCGGCCATTGAACAACAAGATGGCTGCGCCCACGGGCAATCGCAGGACATGGGCCAGATAATGGGCTTGGCCTGCATCTAAAGCGACCGAATGATTATGACCAAGGTCGGCGGCGATATAGAGGCGTTGGCTGGGCTTCATCATTCACTCATTTGGCTAGCCCCCTTGCGCGGGGCGAAATGTGGTGCGCACAGTTCAAGCTTATGCCGGAGGAAGCAAGATGGCCAACGACAAGAAGTCCACAAAAGCTGCAAGCGATACTGCCAAGTCCAAAATGTCGGATGCCGAATTCCTCGAGCGGCTAGAGCCTCTGCAAGTCGCGCTCGTCACCACCCAGCAATGGTTGATGGAGACAGGCGCAAAAGTGTTGATCATCTTTGAAGGCCGCGATGCGGCGGGCAAGGATGGCACGATCAAACGCATGATTGAGCATATGAGTGCGCGCTCCACCCGTGTTGTGGCACTTCCTAAACCGTCAGACCGCGAAAGAACCCAATGGCATTTTCAGCGCTATGCTGCCCATTTGCCAGCCGCCGGCGAAGTCGTGATCTTCAACCGCTCTTGGTATAATCGCGGTGGGGTTGAGCCTGTCATGGGCTTTTGTACGCCCGAAGAGCACGCCGATTTCTTGCGCGATGTGGTGCCGTTTGAAACCATGTTGAGTGAATCGGGCACCCATATCATCAAGCTCTGGCTGGATATCAGCCGCGAAGAACAAGCTCGACGCCTAGAAGAACGCCGCACAGATCCGCTCGCCCGTCTCAAGATCAGCCCTCTCGATGCCGTCGCGCAGGAAAAGTGGGATGATTATACCGCTGCGCGCGACGAAATGCTCAAAGCCACCCATACCGCGCGCACCCCTTGGTATTGCGTCCGTGCCGACTCCAAAAAGCACGCCCGTCTCGCCATCATCAGCCACGTCCTGCACCAACTCGCCTGCCCAAAACTGGAAAGCCAAGTGCCCGAGGCGTCGAGCGAGCTGTTGTTCAAATTCACGGCCAAGGCGCTTAAGGAAGGGCGATTGGCGGATTGAGGGGACCTTTGGCACGCTGTCATAACCGCCGCTGTGAAAGTGGAGCGCGGGGACCCCAAAGGACTTTGCGGTAGGAGGTCAGGGACTCGACTGACGCCGTCCGGGATGACAGCGATCGGATACCTTTCCATCTGGACCCAATAGGGTGAGAACCTGTTTCACCCAGATGTCGCGCGCACTCAAACACGGGCTTTACGTATGCGGAGCCTCCGGCAAAGGCCTTCTCAGCGAAAAAACGATCGACAGGATCTTTGCGCTGTTCGTGGAACAACTCACTTGTATCGCCCCAACATTTGAAGCGCTGCGCTAATCAGAGAATGGGCCAATTCGAAATTTCAATCTGACGAGGGCGAATATCGAAAGAAAGCTAATCTGGAATATCCAAATATTTCTTAGAAGTCCGAGCGCGAAGTCGTCTGTTTCATCGCCGTAGCCCAATAGAATTTTGACTACAAAATAGATCAGACAGGTATTTAAAACTATTGCACCCGGAAAAAACACAAATTTAATAACCTCAACACAATGATTTACATTCACTTTTGCCCCTGGATAGAAATAATGGCCAATAACTTGTAGGCAAAATAAGTAGCAAACTGCACCAGCAGCTATCGGAATAAGATAAAGTACAAGAGCCAACCATTCAGGCAATCCAAATGAAACAACATTGGTGCTAGCCAAACAAGCGTACAGAGCGCTTGCAGGGATAAGCACGCCATATAATATTTTCTCCCAATTCTCCATCGCCTACACTTCCTCAAAATGTTTGAAAGTAGGATGTATGCAATCGCTTTAGGGCCCAGCGGTCAAGCAAAACCACACTTGAACCGAATTTCACATGGTGTTCGTCGCTACTGATCCGTCACTTGCACTCTAACCGCAGTCGCTCTCCCCTCTCCCTTTGGGAGAGGGGGCGGGGGTGAGGGTGTTCTGCACAGTGGCGCGTTGCTCCTTGCTTTGAAGGCATCCGCAACGCGCACCTAAACTGTGTGAGTGTAATGCCCTCACCCCATCCCGTCGACCTTTAGGTCTACCCCAGAGGGAGAAGGGCTTTAAAGCTACCGCGCCTTCAAACCCTCTGGCGCAAGGCCGTTCAACACGGCGGGCAAGGCAGCAATCAAATCACTGGCAATCAGGCCGGGGCCAACCCGATTGGCCGCGGTCGCATGGATCCAAACCGCCGCGCAGGCGGCTTCAAAGGCGGGCATAGATTGCGCCAACAGGCCACCGATCAGGCCTGCCAGCACATCGCCTGTCCCGGCGCTAGCACAAAAGGGTGTCGCTAGATCTGACGCGGTTAAGCGGCCATCGGGGGCTGCCACCCACGTCTCGCCCCCCTTATGTATGACAATTGCGCCTAAGTCTCGGGCGAGCGCCAAAGTCGCCTCCCCCTTCTTCTCGGGATCAAATTCCCCAGCAAGACGCGTGAATTCACCGCTGTGAGGCGTCAGGATGGTTGGGGCGCTGCGCGCTTGCACGGCCGGCCATAGCCCGCCCTCGCGACCACTTTGCGCAATTAGGGCCAAGGCATCGGCATCCAGCACCAAGGCCTTTGTAAAATTCTGCACCATGTCCAAAACATCGGCCGCGTGGGCGTGGGTCAGCCCGAAGGCCGGGCCCAAGACTGCCGCGTCAAAGCCTGCACACAGGCTGGATAGGCTTTGATCGGACAAGCGCTCAATGATCAAACGCTCAGTCTCGTGACAAGCGAGAATCTGGGTGGCCTCAGGACCTGCAATCAGGCTGACCCACCCGGCCCCCATGCGATGACCAGCAGCCGCAGCTAGGCGCGCAGCACCGGTTTGCATCCTACCTCCGCAAATGACGGCAAGCCTCCCACGACTATGCTTATGGGAATGTGCGGTGGGCCATGGAATGGCGCGGGCCACTTCGATACTGATGGCCAAACCTGTCGCGGACGCCACCACTCGTGAGGGAGGTGGGCCAGACATCGCCTAGCGTGTCCGCTCAAGCTCTACGCCGGAGCAAGCAGCGCCGGGCACAGCGCCGGGCTTTTCAACCCGCAGGCGGACACTCAAAATCCGCGCATCGGTGAGAACGGCTTCGCAGACTTTTTCGGCAAAGGTTTCAATTAGATGCAAATGCTCGCCAGCTGCCACGTTCCGGACATGGGATACCAAGCTGTCATAATCGACCGTCTCGGCCAGCTCATCGCTGCCTGCTCGAACCGACGAACCAACTCGCACCTCCAGATCGACCACCAAAGGCCGCCGCCGCCCCTTTTCATGGGCGTAGACGCCACATTCCGCCTCAACCATCAGGCCCTTGACGAAAATCTTGGTCGAGATCGCGCGTGTCGGCACAGCCTCTTCGCTCGTGGCTTGGTCCGAAAACGGTTTGGCGGGTGGCTTGGCTGGACGGCGGATCATGCCGCCCGGACGCATCACAACGCCCAGTTCAGAAGGGCCGGAAGATTTCATTCGTTGATCCCATCCACATCAGCTGTGCGCCAAATCAGGCTTTGACCGCCATCGACGGCCATGATTTGGCCTGTAACGGCTTCGGCATTTAGCAGAAAACAAACCGCTTCTACCACATCGTCGACCGGGCTGCCCGTGCCCAACAAAGTGGCATCAACTTGTTTTTGAAAATCTTCCTCAGACTGGCGAATGTTGCGCGCGGTCGGCCCCGGTGCGACGCCATTGACGCGGACATAAGGTGCCAGGGCTTGCGCCAATGTGTGAGTTGCTGTGGCCAAAGCAGCTTTCGATAGCGTGTAAGTGAAGAATTGCGGCGTCAGCTTAAAGATACGCTGGTCAATCAAATTGACGATGGAGCCGCTCTGGCCCGCCGGTAAAGCCGCAGCCAAATTGCGCGCCAATTCGCATGGCACTCGCACATGCACGTCAAAATGGCGATCCCAGCTGGCACGCGTGAAGTCCGAGGCTTCATCACCTTCAAAGATCGAAGCATTATTCACCAGCCCCGTGATGGGTGCGCCTGCTAGGCTGCTGGCCCGCGTGATCAGGCTGGCGACATCGGCCTCCACCAACAGGTCGGCTTGCACCGCAAAAGCTTTCGCCCCCTCTGCCCGCAGGCTTTCGGCAGCAGCCTCGGCTTGGGCGATCGAATTGCTGGCGTGAAGGATCACACTATGGCCGGCCTTTGCCAGCTTTTGAGCGATGGCAAGGCCAAGACGTTGGCCAGCACCCGTCACCAAGATCGTTTTTGAGGAAATCGTCATGGCGCTTAAACTAGGGCACCCGAGCGCCGAGGGCCAGCCCTTTGGCCTGATGCATAATCTGCATCGCAGTCTATCGCTGCAAGATTGACTTTCCTATCCTTTGATAAACATTTAAGGATTATTGATATGTAATTCTTATCTAAAATTTCATAGTCTAATTTGGTTGCCACCATGGATTACTTGCGAACCCTTGATGATATCCTAAGCAACTTAACACATGGCATTCTTGTCCGCTGCCAAGAAGAAATTCTGTATGCGAACAAGGCCGCTGCAACTGCCTTTGGCTTTGCGACTGCCCGGGAATTAACCGATCATCGTAATGTGACCGGACTGATGGGCACCTATATCCGCCCGCAGCTGGAGGCAGAGCGCCGCTTTTCCTATTTTTCGACGGTCGATGGCAATTTGTTTTTCGCCGACTTAACCGAACGGGTCGTGGATTTTCGTGGCCAGCAAGCGGTGCAAATCACCCTGAATACGCCCCTACAATCGGCCGAGGATTTAGCGGATGCCCGAACCCTGGTGGAACGTTATGCATTGGCACTGCGTCACGCCAAGATTGGGGTATGGGACCATGACCGCGCGGCCAATTCACACTATTTCTCGCCATCTTGCCGCGAAATTTTAGGTCTAGCTGAAACCGAAACCCGCACTTATCTGTCGGTATTTGAAGACCTGATCTATCCCGAAGATCGGCCATTGGTGCGGGCGGCCTGTGCAAAAGCCTTTGGCGAGCGCATGCCCTATCAAGCGCAGTTCCGCATCATGCGCCCAACCGGTGAGGTACGCTGGGCTTCGGTGAGTGGCACCAGCGTGCATGATGGCGACGGTTTGGTCCTGCGCTTTGCTGGCACAATTGTGGACATTAGCGAGCAAAAACTGAAAGAGCGTGAGCTGATTGAGGCGCGCAAAACCGCTCTAGCGGGTTTGGAGGCCAAGAACCGATTTGTCTCGGGCCTCAGCCATGAATTCCGCACACCCATCCATGCCCTGCTGGCCTTGCCGCGCCTGCTGAAGGAGCAAGCCAACCGCCCCGAGTTATCGGATCTGGTTGAGGCCTCCGAACTCGCCGGCGAACAACTCTTGTCGCTGGTGGATTCGGCCCTCGATTTGTCTGGAATTGAAACGGGTTCGATGGATGTCCGCACCAATTCCTTCCCGCTCGCCAAAACCTGTCTGGCAGCGTGTGAGGCGATGAAGACACGCACCAGCGCGCGCCGGATTGATCTGCAACTCGACATTGATCCTGCCGCTCAGGCGAATTTCTTGGGCGATGAAAAACTTTATTTGCGGACGCTACAAGCCATGTTGCGCCATGCGATTGAGCGCAGTGGACCGGGCATTATGAAGATGCGCCTCAGTGCGGGTGAGAATGGTCACGGTGCCTTGGTGGTCTTGCAGGATGTAGGTGCCCCCTATTCCACGACTGAGGCCCGCAGCCTGTTTGAACCATTTTCCAGCATTCAAACGCCCGACAACCCCATCACGCAAAGCAATGGCATTGATCTGCCGCTTGCCAGAAAGCTCGCGCGGGCGATGGGCGGTGATGTGACGATTGCGACGCGCGGCACTCGCAATGGCGCGATGCAATTTTATCTGCCGTTAGAGCGGGTTGCGAGTAATCTGGATGAACCGATTGGCTCAATCGGTCACACGCGCGCTTTATGTATTCTGGTCGTGGAAGACAATCTGATCAATCAAAGGATCATCGCTGTCATTCTGGAACAATTGGGCCATTCGTGTGTGATTGTAGCCGACGGTGTCATGTGTCTGGAGACGATCCAGAAGGCCCGTTTCGATGCCATATTAATGGATCTTCATATGCCCAATATGGATGGCTATCAGACCACACGTCATATCCGGGTGCTGGAAGCAGAAATGCAAGTGGTCGATTTTCCAGCCATGCCGATCATCGCCTTAACAGCGGACGCACGACCTGAAACACGATAGGCCGCCTTTCTAACGGGTATGACCGGCTTTTTAAACAAGCCGATCTCCATTCCAGAACTGTATGAAGCTTTGGCCCCGATTGCCGCCGCTGTTGCCGAACAACAGGCGGCGCAAACTGCGTAACCCTGCAGAGGCCAATCACTTAGTCGAGGCGCTTGAACTCAATCAGGTTCAACAGACCCATGGCACCGACGGCCAAAGCGAGAGCAAGAAGGGCATACATGGTGGAAACTCCTTATATCATTGAGTGTCTCTCTAGCGGCATTGGCGCGCGACGCCAAGTCACCCTATACAAGACAGCATGCTAAAGTTTTTGCGCAAAATCGTGATGCATACGTGGTTCCGACTCTCCCGCGGGGCAACCCTTGGCGTGCGAATTCTGGCGATTGATGACCAAGACCGCGTCTGCTTGGTGCGCCACACCTATTTGCCTGGCTGGCATCTACCTGGTGGCGGGGTCGAGCGGGGGGAGCATGCGTTAGATGCGGCCATCAAAGAAGCCCGCGAGGAGGCAGGTCTGATCATGCGACCAGAGGACCTGCGCCTTATGTCCATTCACACCAATTTCGCCTATTTTAAAGGCGACCATGTCCTCTTGTATCGTGCCAATGCTTGGACGATCGAACCAACCGACCGCGCCCATGAAATCGCTGAGCACGGCTTTTTCCCGCTAACCGATCTGCCGCCCGGCACAACAGCCAGCACCCACCGCCGGTTAGCAGAAGCCCAAGGTGGCCCTAGTTTGCTGACTTGGTAGCCGCGACTGGCGCTCTGGCGGCAGCTTCTGCATCGATCAAATCTTGAACTTGCTTGTAGAAGACTTCGCGCGCGGCGCCTTCAGGCCCATCGGTCGCACGTGTCCAATTGGCGTTAGAAGCAATCACCAGCTTGCGCTTGGGATCGATGAAAATGCCTTGCCCGAAAATGCCCTGCGCCGCGACGCTGCCATCGTCATAGGTCCACCATTGATAGCCATAGCCGCGCCCCGGCTCGCCATAATACATCTTCTTGGTGGTCGCTTTGGCAAACCAATCGGCGGGGACAACTTGGGTGTCGCCAATCTTACCGCCTGCCAGCACAAATAGCCCCATACGCGCATAGTCACGCGTGGCCATTTGCAAGCAACAGCCCGCGATCTCTTGACCCGTGTTGTTGAGAATCCATGTTGCCTGCTGCTCCATGCCAAAAGGCTTCCAGATCTTCTCGGACAAATAAGTGGCAAGCGGCTTCTTGGTGGCAGAACTCACCAGGATGCCAACCAAGTTTGTCTCGCCCGTATTATAGTTCCAAAAAGTACCCGGTGCATGGGCGCGAGGCAGCTTGCGCATATAGCTGGTGGTGGCATCTAAGCCTGCGTCAGCCTTGGCATTATTGAACTTTGCCACGTCCGAATTTGGGTCTTCATAATCCTCATTCCACGACACACCTGAAGACATGGTGAGCAATTGCTCCACCGTGACATCATCATAGGCCGAGCCTTTAAGGCCTGGAATATAGGTTGAAACTTTGTCAGACAGGCT
>JAJTGP010000119.1 GCA_021299265.1 Hyphomonadaceae bacterium
CCTTCATGCGGGTCGCAGTGCCTCTTGCACTAAGCGGTCAATCAGTTTTGCAAGGTCGAGTCCGTCGGCGCGGGCCCGCCATGTCAGGGACATGCGGTGGGCGAGGGCAGCGCGCGCAATCGCGGTCACATCATCCAAGCTGGGGCTAACCCGGCCGCGCAAGAAAGCGCGCGCCTTGGCAGCCTTGATCAAGGCTTGACCCGCGCGCGGCCCCGGACCCCAAGCGACAAGGTCGCGAATTTCAGGATCGGTTGCACTTTCAGGTCGGGCAGAACGGACGAGATCGAGCACCGAATCCAAGATTTTCTCGCCCACGGGCATGGTGCGCACAAAGCTTTGCAGATTAGCTAGTTCACCGGGCTTTAAGGCCGCCTTAGCAACCAAATCGCCATCACCCGTCGTGGCCAAGAGGACTTGCCGTTCTGTCTCGCGATCCGGGAAGGGGACATCAATCTGCAATAAGAACCGGTCCAATTGCGCTTCTGGCAAAGGATAGGTGCCTTCTTGTTCAATTGGGTTCTGTGTCGCCAAGACAAAGAAGGGCTCCGGCAGGCTATAGGTAACACCAGATACGGTCACTTGGCCTTCTTGCATGGCTTGAAGGAGGGCCGATTGCGTGCGCGGGCTTGCCCGGTTGATTTCGTCTGCCATCAATAGGCTGGTAAAAACCGGGCCGCGCACAAAGCGAAAATTGCGCTTGCCAGCGCTATCTTGGTCAAGGATTTCAGACCCGATGATGTCGGACGGCATGAGGTCTGGCGTGAATTGTACCCGCCCCCAATCAAGCCCCGTTGCAATCGCCACGGCCTCTACCAGTCGGGTTTTGGCAAGGCCCGGTGCACCCACTAACAAGCCATGGCCACCGGCCAAGATCGTCGCAAGCGTCAAATCAATCACCCGCTCTTGGCCAAGAATGGCGCCACCAACCCCGGCGCGAACCGCAGCAATGGTCTCAAGCGCGCGATCGATGCGCCCAATGGTCTTGTCGGTGGTCTCGTCGGAAGGGGTTTGATTGGGCATATCACTCATGGATTTAGCCTAGCCTGACTCAAGGGTGTTGTGCGAGTGTCTTTTCAGAGAGGTTTCTTCTGTCGATCAGTGCGCCCTCATCTGGTCATCCCCCCGGAACAAACCTAAGTTAAACACATGAGTGATCCACGCCCCCTTGCAGATTTATTGGCTGAATTGATGCAGTTGCAAGGCCAGCATGGACGTGAGCGCGCTTTGCCGCCCGTCGAAATGTGGAATCCCGCCCATTGCGGCGATATCGGCATGGAAATTCGTGCGGACGGCTCTTGGTGGCACGAGAAGGTGCGCATCACCCGTCAGCCGATGATCGATCTATTTTCTACCATCCTACGCAAGGATGAGGATGGACAAACCTTTTTGGTGACGCCGGGGGAAAAAGTCATTGTCCATGTTGCAGACGCGCATTTTTTGGGTACGCGGGTTGATCAGCTCGATACCAGTCTTGGCCCCAGCATCGTCGTGACCACCAATGTTGGCGATCAAGTTGTTGTCGGACCGAGCAACCCTTTGTGGGTGGAGCATGATCCCAAGACCGGAGAGCCCCGGCCCTATGTCCGCGTGCGTGGACGCCTATCCGCTCGCATTTTACGTGCGCCCTTTTATGAACTCGTGGAGTGGGCTGACTTGGAAGGTGAACGCCTGTCGCTGACCAGCCAAGGTGTAGCGTTCGATCTGGGTCTGGTGGAAGGCATCGAGGGATGAGCGAAGCCGATTTGATTGCGCGGCTCGAGCAGCGCTTGGCCCCGCTGGACGATTTGGCAGGTCGTCCGCCTTTTTCGGACTTTGACTTGTCGGGGGAAAGACCTGCGCAACCAAGTTTACGCGATGCCTCGGTCTTGGTGCCCTTGATCACCCGCGAAACAGGGCTGTCGGTCCTGTTAACGCGCCGCTCTGCCGACATGCCAACCCATTCAGGGCAGATTGCGTTTCCAGGTGGCAGGCGGCAGGAAGAAGATAACGATGCGATTGCAACTGCCCTGCGAGAGGCGCGCGAGGAAGTAGGCCTTGATCCCACCCATGTGCGGGTGCTGGGCGCTTCAGACCCGTATGAAACGGTGACCCAGTTTCGTGTGACTCCCATCGTGGGGCTTGTTTCGCATCAAGCAGATTTTGTCGCCGATCCGCGCGAAGTCGATGCGATTTTCGAAGTGCCGTTTGCCTTTTTCATGGACCCAGCCAATCACCAACGCCATTCGCGCGACTATAATGGCCAAACGCGCTATTATTACGCCATGCCTTACGGCGATCATTATGTTTGGGGTGCGACCGCTGGCATGCTGCGCGCGCTCTATTTGCGGGTGTTTGCCGAAGGGTGACGGGGCTGTTTCTGGGGCAGACCAAGCCTACTGAAATTTCAGTCAAAAATCCGAATCATTTCTGCACCAAAGTGGGCAGGCTTTAACTTACCATTCACCTCAATCCTTCATGTCTCATCAATTATTGCGATGACTGGGGATGTTTGCCCCGGGTTTAAAGGGATTGGCGCAGCATGAAGGGCGTGCGGGTAGGGGTGTTAATGGGTGGCTGGTCAGCCGAGCGACCTGTGTCGCTTGTCTCCGGTAAGGCCTGTGCCGATGCCGTGCGTGCGCTTGGTGCTGATGTCGTGGAGATTGACGTCGACCGCGACATTGCTTCGGTCTTGAAATCTGTTTCCCCTGATATTGCACTCAATGCGCTGCATGGGCCTTGGGGTGAAGATGGGCGGATCCAGTCTGTGCTGGAGATCGCAAACATCCCCTATACCCATTCTGGTGTTCTGGCTTCCGCTTTGGCGATGGATAAGGAAAAGGCCAAGGCTGTGTTTGCTAGCGCTGGCCTTGATGTGCCCGCTGGCAAGCTGATGTCCCGCCAAGATGCAGCCCGCGAACACCCCCTTGAGCCGCCCTATGTGGTGAAGCCCAATGCCGATGGCTCGTCCTTTGGCGTGTTTATTGTGCGCAAGGGTGAAAACCGACCTCCTGAAAAGCTACTCGACCCCGATTGGCGGTCTGGCGATGAAGTGCTGGTGGAAGAATTCATTGCTGGACGTGAGTTGACGGTCGCTGTGATGGGCGACCGAGCTTTGGCAGTGACTGAAATTCGCACGGGTCATGAATTTTACGATTACGACGCAAAATATGCCGCTGGCGGCTCTGTCCATCATGTGAACCCACCAGACCTGCCTGCCGCCGTGCATGAGAAGGCGATGACGGACGCGGTGCGCGCCCATCAGCTGTTAGGTTGTCGCGGGGTAACGCGGACAGACTTCCGCTATGACCCGGCCAGCAATCGTTTGGTGGTGCTGGAAATCAATACCCAGCCCGGGATGACGCCAACCTCACTGGCACCCGAGCAGGCGGCCCATGTGGGGCTGTCATTTAAAGACCTCGTAAAATGGATGTTGGAGGACGCGTCATGCCCGCGATGAGACAAACGCGCCGTGCGGCCCCCAAGCGGGCGCCGGCCCCCCGTGGTCGTGCCCGTTCGCCCCGACGTACGGATAGTCATGCTTGGACGATGAAGCTGGGCGCTTGGGCCCATGCCCGCATGCGGGCTGCCCAATATGACGGTCCAACCCGTAAGATTTTGGTTGGTTTTACCTTGGCATCGGTCTTTGCGATCTTTGTGCTCTTGGCAGCAGGCCTTGGCATTTTGGACGATATGGGTCGCGGCATTCAAACCAGTGCTGGTAATGCTGCCCGCAGTGCTGGCCTTGCTGTCCGCGTCATCAATGTGCAGGCCCCCAATGGTCTACAATTGAGTGAGTATCAGCGGGCCGAAGCGGAAGTGAAATCGGGTATCATGGCCGATGATGTCATGTTTGGCATTGATCCGTCTGAAGTTCGTGCACGAGTCGCTGAATTGCCTTGGGTTGAAGGCGTTGTTGTGCGCCGCTTGTGGCCTGATCAAATCCAAATCCTGATCACCCCCCGCGCTGCGACTGCCCTGTGGCAGGATAAGGGTAAGCTGTCCTTCATGGATGGCTCTGGTCGCAAACTGGGTGAAGCGAAAGATACGAAGTCCGCCAAAGGCTATGCCTTGGTTGTGGGGGCTAATGCCGGTGCTCAAGCCCCCGCTTTGTTTGACGCGCTGCGCACCAATCCCGATGTGGCCAGCCGCACGTCTGCCGCTATGTGGGTTGGAGACCGCCGTTGGACCCTGCGCTTGAAATCGGGTGCCGATATCTTGCTGCCGGAAACCGGCATGACCGAGGCCTTAGCCCACTTGCAAGCCCTGCAAGCCAGCCATCAGATTCTTGACCGCGAATTCGCCCGCTTGGACTTAAGAACGTCCGGCACCCTTATTCTCCGCCCGACTCCAGAACGTTTGTCGGTGACGAAGCCTCAAGACGCGGCCAAGTCCGCTCAGAGGGTTTGATACACACCGAAATGAGACAAACATGTCCTCTTTGACCAAGCGTGCTGCCGTTGAAAGTCGAACACCCGCCCCACGGGCCGCCATGTTGGCTGCCTTGGATATCGGCGCATCAAAAATCACCTGCTTCATCGGTAGTACGGGCCAAGGCACTGGCCCTCTGCGGGTCGCTGGGGTGGGCACACAGCCCGCGCGCGGCGTACGCAATGGCGCTATTGTTGATCTGGAAGCGGCGACAAAGGCCGTAAAGGCCGCGATTGCGCAAGCAGAGCGTATGTCCGGCGTAACGGTCAGCGAAGTGGTCGTCTCGGTCTCCGGCTTTGGTGTTCGGGCTGAGCAAGCGCATGGCGAGATTGGCTTTGCTAATACTGAGATAGGCCCGAAAGAGCGTCGCCGCGTGGTGGGCTCAGCATTGGAGCATGTGCGCTTAGACGGCCGGTCTATTCTGCACGCAACGCCAAGTTTCTTTGTCGTCGATGGCCAAAAGGTTCGCGATCCGCGCGGCATGCTGGGTCGTCGGTTGGGCGTGGCAGTCACTGTGGTGACGGCCCCAACGCCCCAATGGCGCAATATTGTTCTGTGTGTGGAGCGGGCGACCTATACGATTTCAGGCTCTGTTGCTGCACCTTATGCAGCGGCTCTTGGCGCTTTGGCGGAAGATGATTTGGAGTTGGGGGCTTTGGTCGTGGATATGGGCGCACGCTCTACAACCGCTGCCTTGTTCCATGCTGGCGCTCTAATCCATGTCGATGCGGTGCCGATTGGCTCAGACCACGTCACCCACGATATTGCCCATTGCCTTGGCACCACGGCGGCAGCTGCAGAGCGCCTCAAAATCGTGCACGGCAGCGCGATTGCCAGCCTGAACGAAGATAATCTGATGATTGATGCCCCCCGTATGGGTGAAGATGGTCAGCTTATCTCGGATCAGGCCCCGCGCTCGATTCTGACAGGTATCGTTCGACCGCGTGTTGAAGAGACCTTGGAACTCTTACGCGATCGTTTGCGCGCTGGCGGGCTTGATAAGCTCAATGCTGGTCGCCGGATCGTGTTGACGGGTGGTGGCAGTCAGCTGAACGGCGTGCGCGAACTGGCAGCGCGTGTATTTGAAGGCCATGTCCGCATCGGTCGCCCACAGCGCTTTACGGGTCTTGGCGACGCTGTTGCTGGCCCCGGCTATTCGGTGGCTGCCGGTCTGTTACGGTGGGGCGTGGAGCGGCCAACCGATATGGCGAGCAGTGCGTCGCAAATGGTGGAGCCTTCCAGCCACCCTGTCGCGCGTGCTTTGCAATGGCTGAAAGACAATTTCTAAAGCGCGTTAGCCTGCAATCCCAATCCGCTTGATTTCCCAATGCAGGTCAACGCCCTGCGTGGCCTTGACCTGTTGGATGACGTGTTCGCCCAGTGCCTCTAGGTCTTTTGCCGTGGCCGTGCCGGTATTGATCATGAAGTTACAATGCTTCTCGCTCATTTGCGCGCCACCAATCTGATAGCCGCGCAGGCCTGCTGCATCGATCACCTGCCAGGACTTACGGCCACCGGATTGAACAGGGTCGGGGTTTTTAAATGTACTCCCGCCGGTTTTGTCGCGGATGGGCTGACTTTGTTCGCGCTTTTGGGTGATCGCGTCCATTCGAGCAAGAATTGCGGCCGGATCATCGGCCGTGCCTTGGAAGGTGGCGGACACAAAGATCAAATCAGCTGGTGCCGTTGTGTGGCGATAGGTGAAGCCCATGTCGGCACAGCTGATCTCATGGCGTTGGCCTGCCCGATCATAGGCCACGCACGAGACCAAGACGTCCTTCGTTTCGCTTTCATAGCAGCCAGCATTCATACGCAATGCGCCCCCAATGGTGCCGGGCACCCCGCGATAGAATTCTAGGCCCGCAATGCCTGCTTCGGCCGCTTTCTTGGCGACACTGGCGTCCAAGCAGGCAGCACCAGCTGTGACGCTCAAGCCGTCCGTCGATATTTGACCAAAGCCGCGCGGAGAAAGGCGGATTACCACACCGGGCACACCGCCATCGCGCACAATCAGGTTTGATCCAACGCCGACGGCCAAAATGGGAATATCGGCAGGGCAGGCGCGCAGGAAATCGGCTAGATCATCTTCATCCGCCGGCTGAAACAGCACTTCGGCTGGTCCACCGACCCGAAACCAAGTGAAAGGGGCCAATGTGACACTGGCTTCGAGTTTGCCCCGGACGGGGGGGAGGCGGTCGAAAAGGTTCATGCCTCAGGCTTAACGCCAGCTTCGGCCCTCGAAAAGGGGTTAAAGCTGCGACGAAACACTCAAAGCTTCGACCGTTTGAAACCCGAAGCCTAAAAGCACGCGGCGCGTCGCTTCATCCGATCCGCCAGTTGTTAGGCCAGTGCGTAGGGTAGGGGCCGCCGGATCCATCTGGTCTTGCAATAAATGTGCGGTCCTACGTGCAATCGCCTCGCCGGAATCGACCCAAGTCACGGGGCGAGGGGCGAGGGCCTCCAGCTCCGCCTGAACCAAAGGATAATGGGTGCAGGCCAAGACCACCACATCCACAGCGTCACCGCCTTTTTGGTCGAAAATCCCTGAAATAGCGGCCTCAAAAATCTCTTGATCCGGCGTTTCCCCCGCCAACTTGGCTTCGGCTGCCCCGGCAAGACCAACCGCGCCATGGCGCAATACCTGTTTGCCGTCGCCAAATTCAGCAATCAGCTGATCGGTATAGGAACGGGTGACGGTCTTTGGCGTTGCCAGAAGACCGATGGTCCCTGTCTGAGTAAGGGCTACAGCAGGCTTGATCGCGGGGACAACACCGACAACTGGTATGGAAA
>JAJTGP010000084.1 GCA_021299265.1 Hyphomonadaceae bacterium
CCCAATCATATTCTCGCGTGATTTGGGATGACGGAACGGCTCTGTCATGGTCACGACCGGATACATTAGGACGGCCAGATCGGGCTTGGCCGAAAGTGCATCCACCCCATCGCGTGGTGGGGTGATGGCATGGTCGAATTTGAGGGCAAGTGAACCCGCGACATGGCCGCCAGCGGAAAAGCCCATCACCATGACTTTGTTGGCTTGGATGCCGTCTTGGCCCGCCCGCGAACGGATCAGACGCATGGCACGTTGGGCGTCTTGCAAGGGCGTGTCTGGCCCTGCCACCCAGCCTTGATGGGGCAGGCGGTAGCGCAGCACGTAAACATGATAGCCAAGGGCCGCAAAATGCTTCGCCCCCTCATAGCCTTCCTTGTCGATCACCACCCAGGAATAGCCGCCGCCTGGAATGATCAAAATGGCGCCGCCATTGGGCTTGTTGGGTCGAAATAGACTGAGATTTGGTGTCGCCACATTGTGGGCTGCGCGGTCGACCAAGTTGAAGGGATTGTTCCGAAAGACAATTTCTTCTTTGGGAAGTGGATTTGGTGCACCCGGTGCACGGCCCGGCCAAAGATTGATGATCTCGTCAGGCTCAATCTGAACCGCGCCCGTCTGCGCATTCAATGTGGCGGGCGAGACAAGCAGATAGACGAGCCCGCAGAGCCATAAGGAGACCCGTCTCGCGAGGCCCTTGGGGCGCTTCAAATCATCCATCGCACATTCCATTCCACGATCTTGAACTGGCTTATCCACTAGGTGGAGGAGGCTGCATTCTGTGCACGTCGGTTCACGGGTGCCTTAAGTTGATCACCTTGCACCTTTGCCCGCGTCCTTTTAAGCGATTGCGTCGCTTTTCTCACACTTCATAGGGAATGACACCCCAAAAAACGTCCCGACTACAGACTGTTGCGTTTGCCTTACTTTGTCTTGTCCTGCGTGATAAGGAAGGCAGGTGCGTCGTGGTTTTCTTGATCGTCCTAGCGCCTTAGAAAGTAGCTTCCAAACCCCATGTCTTCTTCGGACTATTCTTCACGCAAGCCCCAAGCGAGCCCGATGGGGCCTGCCAGTGGCAAAGCGCCGGCTACGGCAGGTGCCTTGAGTGAAGGGGAACGGGACCGTTTTGCCGATCTGATGGAAGCCGTCGCCATCCATAAGGATAAAGCGGCCTATGGTGAGCTGTTCGCTTATTATGGCCCGCGGGTGAAAGCCTATCTGATGCGCTTGGGGGCGGATAATGCCTTGGCCGAGGAATTGGCCCAAGACGTAATGGTCACGGTTTGGCGCAAGGCGGATTTGTTTGATCGCACGCAGGCTTCGGTCTCAACATGGCTGTTTCGGGTCGCGCGCAACAAGCGAATTGATGCCATTCGCCGCACGACTAAGCCAGAACTTGACCCCAATGATCCTTTGCTCTTGCCCTCAGCCCCTCCGGCGGCGGATTCAGTCATTACAGGGGCAGAGCGCGATCAATTGGTGCGGGAGGCCATTGTCGATCTGCCCGAAGAACAACGCCAACTCTTGCAGCAAGCCTTTTACGACGGCCTCTCGCACCGCGAAATTGCTGAGCAGACTGGTACCCCCTTGGGCACGGTTAAGTCCCGCCTGAGGCTGGCTTTTTTGAAGCTTAGATCGAAGCTAGACAGCCCAGACTGACCTATTGCGGCCAATTCGCCTTGACGTTAGGAAATGGCAACCAATATCGCTTATCTTGGAAACGCGAATGGGCGCTCGCTCTGCCGCGCCGAGACTTTGGATGGACCTTTTGGGTTTGGGTTGGGGAAGAGAATGATCAGTGCCTATCCTGATGACATCCTGACGGCAGACCCGTCTTTGCGCCTTTTGGTCGAAACCCAAGCCGCCTTGAAGGGCCTGTCTTCATTTTCATTCGATCTTGGCGATGTCATTGGGGGTGATGCGCTGGAAGCCCAAGCACCGGCCCCAGTATCCGATGATTTTCTGAGCCATGTCTTTGCCCAAATCGATGCGCTGGAAGACAGCCACGCCCAAGCGCGACAAGCGGTCCATGCGGCTGGTCGTGCGCTGGATGAACTTTTGGGCTTGCCTCAGCCCTTGCGCGATATCAGCCTTGAGTCTGCTGCCCGTGAAGGTTGGACCTTTGCGGGTCCCGGCGTCAAATCCATGGCGCTTGAGACAGGCGGGGCCTTGCGCGCCAAGCTGTTGCGGATCGAGCCCGGCCATGGCGCCCCTCATCATGACCACACCGGTACCGAATATACATTGGTGGTCGCAGGGGCCTTTGAAGATGGTACAGGCCGCTTTGCCCCAGGGGATTTATCGATCAAGCGACCCGGCCAAATGCACCATCCCGTCGCTTTGCCCGGTGGGGTTTGCTTAGCCTTGACCGTGGAAGAAGGCGACATCGCGTTGACTGGCGCGCTTGGCATGTTGCAGCGCCTGTTCACCCGCCACTAGGCCAACCCTACCCTTCTCGCCGCACCTGCCTCTTGACCCTCGGCTCGGACAGGGCAATGAAGCCCCACGCATCATGTGACACCCACATGATTGGAAGCATTCTCAGCGGCAGGAGCTCTCATGAGCAGCGAAACGAAAGAAACTGGCTATCCAACCGGAACCCTGATGAAGGGCAAGCGCGGCCTGATTATGGGCGTGGCCAATGACAAGTCGATCGCATGGGGCATTGCCAGCCAATTGGCGGCCCAAGGCGCCGAACTGGCTTTTACCTATCAAGGCGAAGCGCTGGAAAAGCGCATGCGGCCTCTGGCTGAAAGCGTCGGCTCTGATCTGATCCTGCCGTGTGACGTCACCGATGATGCAGCCTTGGACACCGTCTTTGCAGCCATCCAAGAAAAATGGGGCGGGCTAGACTTCTTGGTCCACGCCATTGCGTTTTCCGATAAAAATGAGCTCAAAGGCTCGTTTGTAGAAAACACCACGCGGGAAAACTTCCTCCGCACCATGGATATTTCAGCTTTCTCATGGGTGGCTTGTGCCAAGCGCGCCGCCCCCTTGATGTCGCCCGGTGGCTCGATGATCACCTTGTCCTATCTGGGGGCAGAGCGCGTCTTGCCGTCTTACAATGTGATGGGCGTCGCCAAAGCGGCGCTGGAAGCTGCCACCCGCTATATCGCCCGCGACTTGGGCCCGAGCGGCATTCGCGTCAACGCCATCAGCGCAGGTCCCATGCGCACCTTGGCCTTGGCCGGCATCCAAGGCGGCCGTGGCCTCGTCAATACGGGCCGCGAGTGGTCCTTGATGAAGGAAGACACGACGATGGAAGGCATTGCGGGCTGTGCTTTGTGGCTCTTGTCCGACATTGGCCGCTCCACCACCGCCGAAGTCATCCATGTCGACGCAGGCTTCCACGTCGTCGGCGTGCCGGATGGGTTGAACGAGGGTTAGGCTGGCGGCAGCGACCCATGATCACCCACAGCGACGATTATTTCACGAAGGGATGTGGTCGTTGTGGGCGATTTGAAACGCCAGACTGTTCGGTCCACCTTTGGGGGCTGGGCCTCGCCGCGCTTCGGGAACTCTGCTTGGAAGCAGGCCTGACCGAGACCGTGAAATGGGGCCACCCCTGCTATCAAGAGGGTGATCGCACTATCGCGCTCTTAGGCGCGCACCGCGATAGCTTCATCCTGACCTTCTCCAATGCTGCCCTCTTAAAGGACCCACA
>JAJTGP010000139.1 GCA_021299265.1 Hyphomonadaceae bacterium
ATCACTCTAGAACTGGAAAGGGGTGTCGGTCTCCGGTACCCCTTTTTGTTTGCCCTCAGTCGGGGCTGGGGCTACAGTCTTCTCAGAACTCAGGCGATCAGATCTGGGCAACAAACTAAGGGAGTGACCATGACAAACGCTTACATTATTGACGCCTGCCGTACCCCTCGTGGAATCGGGAAAGTTGGCAAGGGCGCGCTTGCCCATCTGCATCCGCAACATTTGGCTGCCACGGTCTTGAAAGCAATAGCTGATCGCAATGGACTTGATACTGCGACGGTCGATGACATCATCTGGGGTACCAGCTCTCAACGCGGCGCGCAGAGCTGCGATCTTGGCCGGATGGCTGCATTGGATGCCGGTTATGACATCAAGGCTTCCGGCGTGACCCTCGACCGTTTCTGTGGCTCTGGCATTACCACCGTCAATCTAGCGGCTGCGCAAATCATGTCGGGCATGGAGGATTGCGTCATCGCTGGTGGGACTGAGATGATGAGTTATACCGCCGCCACAGCCGATTTGACTGCGCCACCGATGTTGGATGCTGGCAACAAGAGCCTGCGTGAGAAGCACCCCCAATCACAACAAGGCGTTTGCGCCGACGCGATTGCGACGTTGGAAGGCATTGATCGCGAGGCCGTGGATACACTGGCATATGTCAGTCAGCAGCGCGCAGCTCACGCTATTTCCGAGGGCCGCTTCGATCGTTCGCTTGTGTCGGTTCAAAATCTCGACGGCACGGTCGCGTTGGACCATGATGAATTTCCCCGTCCACAAACAACACTTGAAAGCCTCAACGGCCTCAAGACCGTCTTCAGCATGTGGGCAGACATGAAGGTCGATGAGAGCGGCCGCACGTATGGCGACCTCATTACGAGCAAATATCCGGAGCTCAAGGGTGCGGTGAACCATGTGCACCACGCCGGGAATTCGTCGGGCGTTGTTGATGGTGCAGCCGCTCTACTGCTCACATCAGAGACTTATGCGAAGGCGCACGGCATGAAGCCACGCGGGCGAATCGTCGCGACAGCAAATGTCGGCGACTGCCCGACCTTGATGCTGAATGCACCTGTCCCGGCCGCCAAGAAAGTTCTCGCGAAGGCCGGTCTGACCGTTGAGGATATCGACGTTTGGGAGATCAACGAAGCCTTTGCCGTCGTGGCGGAGAAGTTTATCCGGGACCTCAAGCTCGATCGCACCAAGGTCAATATTAATGGCGGCGCGATGGCTCTTGGCCATCCAATCGGGGCAACTGGATCGATCCTCATCGGCATGGCACTCGACGAACTGGAACGCTCGGGCGGTCGCTATGGCCTGGTGACGATGTGTGCGGCTGGCGGCATGGCTCCAGCCATCATCATCGAGCGGGTCAGCGACTTCTAGACTAATCGACGACGGGGACGGCGGGCGGCGATGCGGCCGTTTCGCCGGGCTCAGGAAATTGTCGGGCAATCGTTAGGATAAAAGTCGAGCCAATTCCAACTCGGCTTGTCACTAAAAGGTCGCCACCCATCAGGTGGGAGAGCTTGTGGCTGATGGCGAGACCTAACCCCGTACCTTCTACTGAGCGAGTCAGGCTCGTATCGCTTTGAAAAAAGGGCAGGAATATTCGAGGTAAGTCTTCTTCGGCGATCCCTACCCCTGAATCGCTAACTTCAAAAGCAATGTATTCCCGTTTCGGACCGCTGGTCCGGCAAGTCAGCTTAATTGTTCCATTGCTCGTGAATTTCGCGGCGTTTGAAAGCAGATTTAGGAGGCATTGGCGTAGTTTACCTTCGTCATTGAAGGCAAAGGGCTCAAGAGTTTCTGCAATCTCCAGCGCGCACTGGGTTTGGCTGGCTGCAGCAAGCGGTATGATCGCGTCAAGCGCTTCTTGAGCAACCAATCGCACATCAAAATGTGTGGGACGACAAACTTGCTCGTTGGCCTCCATTTTTGAAATGTCTAGGACTTCATTGATGAGACCCAACAGATGACGCGCCGCATTGCGGATTTTCTCAAGGTCCGCCTTGGTGGAGCCTAAATCGCCAGACCGGACATCCTCGCCGACCATCTCAGCATAGCCAATCACCGCATTGAGGGGCGTGCGTAATTCGTGGCTCATGGTGGCAAGAAAGCGCGATTTCGCCCGATTGGCTTCTTCGGCTACCTGGACGGCCTCTTCGAGTTCCTTTGTGCGTTGGACGACGCGCTCATCGAGCTCATCGGCGAGACGAAGTGCCTGGCCTTGCGCCTCAATCAAGTCCTCAGACGATTTAACCGAAGCGCCTGTCAATACGACAGTGTTCACACACAGAAGAAAGGCAAGAAATCCAAGCAAATAACCGACCCAGCCATCAGCCAACCGCACGGCACATAGGATCACCGCAACGGTAATGATGGGCAAAGTCCAATAGACCATCTTCCGGTCCAACACATGTTGACCGCAAATCACCAACAAGCTGCCGCAGGCGAAAATAAGGCCGAGGCTCGGTCCCGGATGCGGGGCAAAGGCAAGCGCTAAAAAAGGCGTTGCGTAGAGAGCGACGAGCACGACAATTGCACGGATTGTAAGTTGCTTGATGCGTGGTAATTCATTCGGATCAAGGCGTTCTGGGTGGTCGATTTTGTCGCTCAACCACCGATAAAATGTCCCCTCTAAACCCCACCCGATCGACATGGCTGCTACGCAGAACATCCACCAATTGCCTGGTACCGAAATACCAACAGCTGTGGTGGCAACGAAGATGGACCCAATCCGCGTTAAGGCGTGTTGGCCCCAAGCCTTGTCACGGCAGTGAACCAATGACATGTAATCGTGGTTCATGCGTAAGTTTTTAGCGTGCATGGCGTTTGGTCGGCTCAAGTCGTAGGAATATTGCTTCCGGAATAGGCGGGTAATGCTTAACAATTGGCCAATAGGGGGCGCTATAATCGTTGCAATCCCGTGAAATAAAGGCAATTTTAAATTGATACGCCAAAAACTAAGATCGACATTCGCTTAAAAATGAGGCGCGTCACCACGTTAAAACAAGATTCATGGCAAGCTGTTAGGCCGTGTGGACAATGTGGATTCCCAAATCAGTTAGTTTCTGATTCAACGCTGTTCTTTGGGGAGAGCAGCGGTGGTTCGCGGTTTGATGTTGGACGAGGAGTGGGGGTTCTTTGAGCCGTTTGTAACAGCGAGCGGAC
>JAJTGP010000242.1 GCA_021299265.1 Hyphomonadaceae bacterium
CCTGCCGTCCATGGCCCGCATTGACCGTCCACAGACCTGCTGTGCCGTCGAGGATCTCGCGGTCATCATGACTTCGATAAAACATGCCAGAGGCAGACACCAAGAGGCGCGGCCCCGCTTTAAAGCGGCGGTTGGCCGTAAATGGCATCCAGAAGGCATCGGTAGCGGGGGCGTTGGACGGCACGGAATTTGTCATAACAAAATGCTAAACCGCGCGCGCGGATCAATCAAGCCTGAAACAGGGCCTGATTTACGGCCTTACCACCTACCGCTTGCCCTGCTCTGCCCGTTCCACCAGTTTTTCAATACGCGCGACCAATTGAGGAAGTTTGCGCGCGGTGGCGAGGGCATTGGAGACGTCAATGAACATTTGGCGGGTGACGCCTTCTGGGCCCAATTCGGTCTGCATGAAGCGCTCCACCACCGGGCGGGAGGCTTCCCAAATGTCGTGATCGGGGTCGATGTTGCGAGCAACGCCTTCGACTTGCACCATGGTCTTCTGCAACAGCACCAGTTCAGGCCGCATATGCATGCCAAATTGCTCGGTCACGTCGAACAATTGCGTCAGCACACGGCCCATGGAGACTTCGCGGGCTGGCCTGCCCCAGATCGGCTCTCCGACCGAGCGCAGGGCATGGGCGAATTCGCCTTCATCATGATCGGCGGACACATAGCCTGCTTCAATATGGACGGCGGCAGCACGGCGATAGTCACGACGGAGGAAAGCAAAAAGGATTTCAGCCAGATAACGGCGCTCGGCCATGCCGATCCGGCCCATAATGCCAAAATCGACCGCCCAGAGCGCACCGTCCGTACCCAGAATGAGGTTGCCCTCATGCATGTCGGCATGGAACACGCCATGGTCCAAGGCAGCCGCCAGAAAGCCACAGGTTACCGCATTGGCAAGCTTCGCCCGGTCCGCGCCGTCCAAAGCACCGGGCTTGGTCAAAGGCGTGCCCTCAACCCAAGACGTGGTCAACACACGTCGCGCTGTGCGCTCCCAGTCAATACTGGGCACTTTCAAATAGCCGTCTGCGGCAACGATCTCGCCAAAGGCATCGCCAGCCCCTGCCTCACGGCGCAGATCGAGCTCTTTCTCGAGCGCGGTGCGAATCGTGGCCACAAAGGCGACCGGCTCAAGGCGGCGGGATTTGGGCACGAGGACTTGGACGAGCTTGGCGGCAAGTGCCATGGCTTTGCCCTCAGCCGCGATTTCCTTCTCAATGCCCGGCCGCAACAGCTTGACCGCGACTTTACGACCGTCAGCCAATGTCATCTGGTGGACTTGGGCGACCGAGGCTGCGGCAATTACAGGACCCAAGTCTGGGAACAAGGCTGCGCGCTTCTCGCCAAAGGCGGTATCGAGGCTTTGCAGGGCGATGGACTGCGAAAAAGGCTCCAGCCGGTCCTTAAGGCGCGACAGACCTTCAGCGGCTTTGTCGCCAACAATATCGGGTCGGGTAGCCAAAAGCTGGCCAAATTTGATCCAAGCAGGGCCAAGCTTCTCCAAGGCCGTCGCCATCCGCGTACCGGGATCGCCGCTGATGTTGCGGGAGCCCAAACGCAGCACACGCCCAACCATGCGGGCAGGCAGGGGCAGCAAGTCATAATATTCTCGCGGCAGGATCGCGTCATAGCGCCCCAAAGTCCAAGCGGCCCGCGTCAACCGCATGAGCGCATCAATCACACCTTCCAGCCCCCGTGCAAAGCGGTGATGCCGCCGGAGAAATTGGTGTATTCAACGCGCTTAAAGCCAGCCTCGCGGATCATCGCGGCAAAGGTCTCTTGGTCGGGGAAACGGCGAATGCTCTCGACCAGATATTGATAGGGCTCCGCATCCCCCGTTACGGCTTTGCCAATCGGCGGGATCGCCTTGAACGACCAAGCATCATAGAAGGCTTCCAGCGCGCCCGTGGTGGGCTTTGAGAATTCCAGACAATAGAAACGACCACCGGGCTTCAACACGCGGTAGGCTTCGCGCAAGGCCTTGGGGATGTCGGTCACATTGCGAATGCCATAGGAAATGACATAACCATCGGCAGAATTGTCGGGGAATGGCAAGGCTTCTGCATCGCCTACCGCCCAGCCAAGCCCGTCCAAGCCACGCTCGCGCCCCGCCGCAATCATCTCAGCATTAATGTCAACGACGATGATCTCAGACGGCGGACCGCCAGAGCGCGTCCGCGCCGCATCGGCCAAAGCCTTAAAGCGCCGCGCCAAATCGCCCGTGCCGCCCGCGAGGTCCAAGATGCGTTCACCCGGACGTGGGTTCAATCGCGCCGCCACGGCATCCTTCCAAGCCCGGTGCATCCCGGCACTCATCAGATCATTCATCAAGTCATAGCGGCTGGCGACGGCGTCAAACACGCCGCGCACGCGAGAGGCCTTCTCATGTGCAGGCACATCTTGAAAACCAAAGGAAGCAGTCTTGGAGTCAGTCATATTACCGACATAGCGCCTTGCACTCTTGTCCGCCATATCTACTAGTGCGTCATTATGCCTGAATTACCCGAAGTCGAAACTGTCAGACGGGGCCTCGAGCCCACCTTAAAGGGCCAGACCCTGGTGCGCGTGGAAGCCCGACGGCCAGACCTGCGCTTTGCCTTTCCACCCCGTTTTGTCGAGCGGTTGGAAGGAGTGACCGTCACAAGCCTTGATCGGCGCGCGAAATATCTAATTGCCTATCTCAGCACCGGAGAAGCACTCATCATGCATTTAGGCATGTCGGGCCGTTTTTCGATTGTCGATGAGCGCGGTGTGCTGGCCTTTGACGACTATGCCTATGACACCGGCGCAGACCCCAAGCATGATCACGTGGTGCTGCATGTGGGGACGGGCGCGAAAGTCATTTATAATGACCCACGGCGGTTTGGCTTTATGGACATTGTGCCGACAGCCAGCCTTGAGCAATCCAAGCATTTTGCGACCATGGGGCCAGAGCCCTTAGGCAATCACTTCTCCGCCGGTCATTTGGCGCAGGCTTTGGCGAACAAGAAAAACCCCATCAAGTCTGCCTTGCTCGATCAAGGCACTGTTGCGGGCCTCGGCAATATCTATGTGTGTGAAGCTTTGTTCCGTGCCCATATCAGCCCGATGCGCCTTTCCAATACGCTGACTGCGGCCGAAATTGCGGCCCTGACGGACGCGATCCGGACGGTGCTGATCGAAGCCATCGAGGCGGGTGGATCGACGCTCAAGGATTTTGCTGCTGCCGATGGCTCCTTGGGTGGTTTTCAAGAAAGGTTCGACGTATATGGCCGCGAAGGGCTGCCCTGCCCGCGCAGCACGGCCGTCGGCACGCCGCATGAGCCGATCCAACGGACTGTTCAGTCGGGGCGATCCAGCTTTTTTTGCCCAACCTGTCAGACCTGACGCCGCCCCGTATTATAATCCGTAACAGGAGTTACCTATGGCCTATGAAACCATCCTTCTGAATGTTGTCGACGGGGTTGCAACCATTACCTTGAACCGTCCTGAAGCCCTCAATGCTTTTAATCAGCAATTGATGAATGAGCTAACGGCTTGTCTCGACGCGGTCGAGGCCCGAGATGATGTGGGCGCGATCGTCATTACCGGCTCTGCTAAGGCTTTTGCTGCGGGTGCGGACATTAAGGAGATGGCGACCAAGACATTTGCAGACGTCTATGGCCAAGATTTCATCACCGCCAATTGGGAGCGCGTAACCCGCTGCCGGAAACCAACCATCGCAGCTGTCGCCGGTTTTGCACTGGGCGGTGGATGCGAGCTTGCCATGATGTGCGACATGATCCTTGCCGCAGACACGGCCAAATTTGGCCAGCCAGAAGTCAAGCTGGGCGTCATTCCAGGTGCCGGGGGTACCCAGCGCTTTGCCCGCGCCGCCGGAAAGGCCAAAGCCATGGATATGATTTTGACTGGGCGCATGATGGATGCTGTAGAGGCCGAACGTTGTGGCATTGTGGCCCGCATTGTGCCGGCGGATACGCTCTTGGATGAAGCCCAAAAAGTTGCCAAAACCATCGCTGGCTATGGCAAGTTGGCTGTGATGGCCGCCAAGGAAGCCGTCGACCGCGCCTTTGAAACACCTTTAAGCGAAGGGGTACGTTTTGAACGCCGGATCTTCCACGGATTGTTCGGTACGGAAGACCAAAAGGAAGGTATGGCGGCCTTTAGTGAAAAGCGCCCAGCGCAATTTACAGGTCGCTGATGAAACACAAGCAATATTGCTTGACCTTTCGCCCCTGTTTCGGCATACACCGCCCCCTCTCGGGTAGCCACTTGGCTGCCTCTTTCACACGTTAAATCGGATTAAACGATGGCCAATACGCCTTCGGCCAAAAAAATGGCCCGCAAGATCGTGCGCCGCACGCTGGTAAACACCGCCCGTCGCTCGCGCATGCGCACTTTTATCCGCAAAGTCGAAGAAGCTATCGCTTCTGGTGACGGCGCAGCAGCTACCGCAGCCCTTCGCGTTGCGGAACCAGAAATCATGCGCGCTGTATCGAAGGGCGTTGTCCACCAGAATACCGCTTCTCGCAAAGTTTCGCGTTTGGCTCAGCGCGTGAAGGCCGTCGCTCGTCCAGCTTAATCGGCTGGCGGCGAGCTCAGATCGAGCTGGCTATCACGGAGAACTGTCCGGATGCCACTTTTGTAGGGTTGCCCGGTTAGGGCTCTTTCCAAGGCAGTATGCGCGATTTTCTTGATCTTTGATCAGTTGAAAACGGCGCGGTACACGGAACAATCCAACATAATCGCTCTACAGCCGCATACACACGTATGCGGCTGTTTGTGTTTACAGGGTTTATTTGTTTTTCTCAACCTCAATACTTCTAAAGCACCTGTTTTCATTGTCTTTTTTCTGAATTCGCTGGTTCTGAAATTTTATCCACAGGGTTGTATACCATCACGGTTTTGTTAGTTTTGGCATAAGCCCCGCTGATTATTGGGAATCTTCACCTGTCAAGCGAATCACGTGCCTCAGCAGCAGAAAAAACAGATGTCAAACGCATGAAAATGCTGTTGCGTACCGGCGCTGCGTAGGCTTTAGTTTATCCACGACGTCGGTCCTCTTGCTTCTAGCAGGGATGACGTTTTGCCCAGTCTTGGACCTTTTCTCGAGAATAGCGCCGAACGGCGAACGGAGAAGTGTGTCTGGGTCAAGGGGGGTTCATACGGGTGGTCCTTCGGGACGTGTCAGCTGCGGGGTGGTTCGAGAAATGGTCTATGGGGTGCATACTAGCGTTTCGGCGACACCGGGTTTAGCCAACCTGTCATCAGATCTAGAGCTGTCGACGGCTCGGGGTTTGTGGGCAACGGCTTTACCTAGACTACGCGGAGAGCTGGGCCCTGATGCATTCCGGGCCTGGATTGAGCCCTTGCGCTTGATCGCGATTGATACAGCTTCGGTTACATTTGGTGCCCCAAATGGCTATGCTGTGGCCCGTCTGACCACAGATTATTTGCACCGTCTTCAAGCACGCTGGTCTTCGCTCGATCCTGCAGGTCGCCGTGTCCGCTTGGTCGTGGCTGACGCTGACATGCTAGCGCAAGACGATGTAGTTACTGAGGAAGACCTTGAACTCGCCCAAGAGCTTGCCAGCGTGGACGCCGCGCAGGAGCCAGTGGAGTTATCCGGTTCGGCCAAGACTTTCTCCAATTACGAAGTGGGTGAAGCCAATCGGGTTGCCGTTGCCATCGCGCGCGGCCTCGCTGAGGGGCCTGGCACTGGTGATCTTGTTTTCTTTCATGGCTTGCATGGCGTCGGAAAGACCCACCTACTTGAAGCCATTACGGCTCGTTTGCGCGAGACGGCTCCGAAGAAGCGCGTTTTGCTTCTGACCGCACAGCGCTTCTTGAACGAGTTTCAATCGGCTTTGCGCGACCGCGAGACGGGCCCATTCAAGGCAGCGCTCCGCGGGGCGGACGTTTTGTTGATCGATGATTTGCAACTCATTTGCGGCAAGTCCGCGACCCAAGATGAGTTCTTCCAGACTTTGGATGATCTGATCTCGCGGGGCCGCACGGTGGTTTGCACAGCTGATGTCGCGATTGATGGCCTTCAAGGCCTCAACAGTCGGATGCGTTGTGTGCTGCAAGGTGGCTTCACCGCCAAACTCAATGAGCCCGATTTTGACTTGCGTCGGGCTATTGCCAAGCGCAAAACAAGCGAGCTCAATGCACGTCGGGGTGGGTTTGTGTTGCCCGACGAAGCGATTGATCTGATTGCAGCCCGCATCACGGGAACAGGGCGTGCAGTTGAGGGGGCCATCAAGCAGGTGTTTGCGGCTTCAGCTTTGATTGGCCGGGAGGCAAGTATGGAAGTTGTTGTTGAGGCGTTATCGGGCAATTGGAGCCCACCAGAGAAGTCGGTGCCTGTTGAGACGATTAAGCGTCGGGTGGCTGCCTTCTATGATATGACTTTAGACGATTTGGTATCCCAACGTCGCCACCGTGCCGTGGCGCGGCCTCGCCAAGTGGCGATGTATTTTTGCAAGCGCCTGACCCGTCGCTCTTTCCCAGACATTGGCCAAAGATTTGGTGGGCGCGATCACACCACGGTTATGCATGCGGTGAAGCGGATTGAAGAATTGGCCGCCCAAGATGTCACCTTTGCAGCTGAATTGCAGGAAATTGGCCGGAAGATCACCGAATAGAGC
>JAJTGP010000054.1 GCA_021299265.1 Hyphomonadaceae bacterium
GCAAAAACCAGGGCGTCCACACACGCCTTTGCTGTAGGCTCTGCCTCGTCAAAGGCGATGTTCGAGTTTTGGCGCGCAAGTTGCGGCGTGAAGGGGTGAAATCGACTTCGTCGACGCGCGAAGCGCGCCCCTTGACCCCACAACGTGCGCGGAAACCATTGCCACCCGGCTTCAAGCGAAGCAGAGCGATGCTTGAAGGCGTTCCAAGTGTTTTTTTCTTCTTTTGAGGGATGGCCACTTCAGGTTTTGCTTGACGGTTATGTATTCAAAGGGTGGCTTGGCTGCCAAGCGGAATGGCTAAATGTGGAGCGTGGCGGAAGGAATGAGTGCCTTGTCAGAAAGCAAACATCAATTCGCCCACTTGAAACTGACATTGCTTGCAGCGGCACTTTTTTCTTTAACATCCTGCAATCCGTCATCCCAAGGTGGCGTGCCACCAGCGAAACAACTTGATCTATTTCCGCTTTGCGACCCTCCCAAGGCAGTTGAAATGAGCCGAGTCATTTCTACAAAGTCGGTGCCCATGTGTGTGGTGAGTTTGTATGAGTTCATGCAGATTGATTTGAGCAAGACTACGGTTTCAATGGGACCAAATCGGGATTGTTTTCTAGCGTCAATGGGGTCTGGAAAACGCATTTGGGAACAAGAAAGAGACAATTTCGCATGGGATGGATCGCCAGAGTCAAAATGGAAGGGCGTTGTCGCATGCGATTATGGTCAACTTTCGTTGATAGAGCTTGGTGATACCGGTTTGGGGCTGGACATCTGGAACACCCCTCAGAGTTCGAGCTTGCATACGGACGGCGAGAGTTTTTGGTGCTTTGATGAACCGCCGATTTTGACCGGGCGTTACGAAAAGACGTTTCCGCTTGACCCAAAGAATAATGAACGCACCTGCATGATTGAATTTAAAGAGCAAAAATCTGCAGGCCAGTAAGACGGACCATTTACAGCATAAGCGCGCTTGCTTTGCCTCTTACCTCTAAGCGAAGCCTCGCTTTAAGCTATCCACAAATTGGCACGCACCCTGTACCGCTCCCCCCTAATTCCGCTGTGGACAACCCGCAGAAGTCGGCAGGTTCGGGTCAGAGCCTGGCAATTGTACAGGCGCGCAGCCTTGGCGGGCAACTTGATAAAATTGTTGCGAAAAGGCTACCTGTCTCTGGTTGTTATGTTTATAATGTTTATGCTGCGCGGCGCGTTAGCCGCTCGGCTTTCCGCCTTGAATTTTTTCGATGCAAACTTTTATCGGTTGGAGTGAGATGCGATGCAATCCTCTTTAAGTCGATTACAGGCGCAAGTGCTTCTTGCCCTGCCGCTAGCTGCCCTAATCCTACAGAACCCCAGTCAAGCGCTTGATCAGGCATCGCCCCCACGCGTAATTGTCTGCTGTGAGCTTGAGCGTGCGCCTTCGACAACTGCCCAATTTTCGGCATCCTGCCCGGGGGGCGTCTTCACAGTTTCCTTTGTGAATGACTTTGTTCGTGACAGATCAACGTTTGCCACCAAAACGACGGGTCGGGTGCTGTCGATGTCATTTAACGGAAATCTGTCCACCGAAGCGCTTGCGCAGGTAAATGCTTCCGTCGGCGGGAGCGAGATTAAGTCGGCCTATGTGAAGTGCTCTCTCACGCGAAAAGATACAGCCTATGTGCTTCTGCGGCTCATTCGATCAGGCAGAGAAAGTGGTGTTTCTGTCCTCATCACAGATGGTCAGATAAGGCGGCTCCGCTAAGGTCCCAAGTTGGACCGCTCACCCCTAATTCCGGCGTGGACCACCCGCAGAGGTCGGCAAGTTCGGGTCAGAGCCTGGCAATTGGACCGGGGCGCGGCCGATGGAGCCGAAAATTTGTTCGAGGAAGGTGACTTCGCGGCCGCGGGTTGGGGTGCGGCGGGTGTCATAGTCAATCACGCGGCCATCGGCGAGGCCGTATTTGCGCACACTGGCCACTTTGTCGCCGTCATCGAACGAGATGGCGACAATGGTGCGTTCCATCGTGCGCGGCAGATAGAAAGCCGTCTGCTTTTGGATTGACGAGATATAATACCAAGTCTGCTCGTCAAAGGTTCCGGTCTGGGATGGATTGCCCATCCGCGTGAGAACGGTTTCCTTGGTGTCGACGCCGTCTTGGAACGCAGCGGTTTGGCTTTCGTCGGCGAGGAAGCCGCGCCGGTCCACAACGCCTGTGCAAGCCCCTAGGAGGGAGGTGCCACAGAGCAGAGCAACAGCAACCAAATTTCTTCCGCGCATCGTGTTAATCCCATTTAAGCCAACCCCACAGGGGTGCTTGCTTCGTGCTTTGCCTGCCCATAACGTGCAACTGGCAACAAATTAAGGCAAAAATGCCAAAGAATTGATGCCACATCTGTTACGGCGCTGTAGATGTCTCTGCACGTTTAGCCAAAAATGTGGCAAAGCCCGCAGCGCTTGCCTTGACCTAGCCCGCCGGAATGTAAGGTTCAAGCCTAAGGTTCACGTTTCCGCTTCATCTTGAAGTGTTCAAGGCCGACCCACATGTGTGTGGGCGGTTGGTTTCTCCCCCTCACAGGTCCCCCATGCCCGCAAATTTGATTTCTCGCCTGTTCCGCAAAAAGCCCATCAAAGTGGCGGCCCGCGCGCTCTATGACCAACTCAGCCTCGCCGCACGCAACCACGAACTCTATGGCGACGGCCGGGTGCCCGATAGCCCAGATGGTCGGTTTGAGCTATTGGCTTTGCATGCCTCCGTGCTGTTTTCCCGCCTGTCCAAGCGTGGGGATCAAGCCGAAGAAACCTCGCAAGAAGTGTTCAACATCATGTTTTCGGCACTCGACCATGCGTTGCGCGAATTAGGTGTTGGCGATCTGTCGGTGGGCAAGCGAATCAGAAAGCTGGCTGAAAGCTTTTATGGCCGTATGGCGATCTATACGGGGGCGCTGCAATTGCCTGAGGATGAGCAATTGGGCGTTTTGGCCGAAGCCATCAGTGTGCATGTGCTGGAAAAAGACCCTGCAGCAAAAGGCTTTGCCACTGAATTGGCCTCACGCATCCGTGATTGGATGCTTGACCTGCAAGGGGTTGCGGACGACACTCTCCTACGCGGCGAACTGCCCCTGCCACGCTGAAAAGCCATGGAAACTGCAGCGATTTGACCAGAATCGTCTGAATAATGTCATGGAGTTTCGCCAAGTGTGTGGGTAATGCCGCCTCGCAGCGCTGACTGGTTCGGTTGGCTAAAGGCGCAGGGGCGAACGCCCAAGGAGACGGGATGACAAGTGGCTTAAGGCTATCGATCGACGCCATGGGCGGGGATCACGCACCAGATGCAATCCTGAAGGGGGTCGATCTGTTCGCGCACGAAAACCCCGACGCGCGCTTTCTTTTGCATGGCGACCAAGCGGTCCTTGATCGCTTATTAGCGGGGCTTCCCGATGCGGCGTCGGCTAGCGAGGTTCGCCATACGGCTGATATTGTGCCGATGGATGCCAAGCCCAGCCAAGCCATGCGCAAAAAGGGCACCAGCATGTGGAATGCCATCGCCTCGGTGAAGGCTGGCGAGGCTGCAGCTGTCGTGTCGGCTGGTAATACGGGCGCTTTGATGGCTGTTGCGCATTTGCAATTGCGCACGATGGAGGGGCTGCACCGCCCCGCTATCACCGCTTCGTGGCCGACGCCCAAGGGCCATTGTGTAGTGCTGGATGTCGGCGCAAACGTCGATTCAGATCCCGATCAATTGGTGGACTTTGCCATTATGGGCGAGGCTTTTGCCAAGGCGCTTTATGGCTTGGAGCGGCCAAAGATAGGTCTCCTGAATGTCGGCTCAGAAGAGGTGAAGGGCCATGAAGATATTCGCGAAGCCATGCGCTTGTTACGTCTCTATGGTGCCAGTCTGAACCTTGATGTGCATGGTTTTGTTGAGGGCAATGATATTTCAATGGGCAAGACCGATGTCGTCGTCACCGATGGCTTTACCGGCAATATTGCCTTAAAGACTGCCGAAGGTGCAGCCCGTTTGGTTGGCGCGTTTTTGAAAGAGGCCCTGACCTCCAGTCCGCTCGCCATGGCAGGGGCGCTGTTGGCTTCTTCGGGTCTGAAAAAGCTGAAAAACCGGATGGATCCCAGCAGCTCTAATGGCGGGGTGTTTTTGGGCCTAAACGGTCTTGTCATCAAGTCCCATGGCGGCACCGATGCACGCGGTTTTGCCAATGCGATGGCTGTGGGCGCGCGTTTGGCGTCGAGCTCTTATATGACCCAAGTGGCCGATAATTTGCTGCGCCTGTCTGCTGCGCGGGCTGCGGCTCAAGCCTCGGCTGCTGCCGATCCTGCGCCATCTACGTTGGCCGAGGAGGCTTGAGCGCAATGGGACATGCTTCGGGCCTGATGCGGTCGGTCTTTCTGGGTAGTGGTGCGATGACGCCAGAACGCATTGTGACCAATGCCGAACTCGAAACCATGGTCGAGACCAGTGACGCTTGGATCAAGGAACGAACGGGTATTGCCCAACGCGCGGTGGCAGGGCCCCTAGAGACCACAGCGACTTTGGGTACCGAAGCTGCGCGTCGCGCTTTGACTGACGCCAATCTAACCCCTGATGACATTGATTTGATCGTCTGCGCGACCTCCACGCCGGACCGAACCTTTCCAGCTACAGCGACCTTGATCCAAGCTGAGTTGGGTATTCCGGTGGCGATTGCTTTTGATGTACAGGCGGTGTGCTCTGGATTCGTTTATGCGCTGTCGGTTGCCGATGCCATGGTGCAGACGGGCCAAGCGAAAACGGCGCTGGTGATTGGTGCAGAAACTTTTTCCCGCATCTTGGATTGGTCTGACCGCACAACGGCCGTTTTATTCGGTGACGGGGCAGGGGCGATGATTATCGGTGCGGTGCCGGTAGAAGAAGCAGGTGGTCGCGGGGTCCTAGCCCATGCGCTGCGCGCCGACGGTCGCCATGCCGATTTGCTCTATGTCGATGGCGGGGCCTCGCAAGGCGGCCGCATTGGCAAGCTTAAGATGCAGGGGCAAGCCGTGTTTCGCCATGCGGTCGGCAATATTTCCGAAGCAATTGCAGCCTGTTGCGCGAAAGCTGGTGTTGAAGTTGCCGATATTGATTGGTTTGTCCCCCATCAGGCTAACCGCCGGATTCTGGAAGGCGTCGCCCGCCGTATGGGCTTAGACGAGCACAAAGTGATCACAACGGTTACTCAGCACGGTAACACCTCTGCTGCCTCCGTGCCGCTGGCCTTTGAGGTTGCACGGCAAGATGGGCGCATCAAAAAGGGTGATTTGGTGCTTTTGGAAGCTATGGGTGGTGGTTTTACATGGGGTGCGTCGCTGATCCGGCTGTAATGGGACTGGACGTATTGTAAAATAGGGGTTTAATGCGTTTGTAGCTAAAGTGGAGACCGGGCCATCGCACCACAAAGTGGGCGAACTTCGGGAAAGCCAATGAGGGGGGCAAGACGTGGGTAAAACACTAACTCGCGCAGATTTGATTGACGCTTTAGGGCGTGAAGTGGGTTTGTCGCGGAATGATTGTTCAGATTTGCTTGAGTCCATGTTGGAGCATTTGGCCAAAACGCTGGAGCGGGGCCAATTGGTGAAGCTCGCTCGCTTTGGCAATTTTAGTGTTAGAGCCAAGCGCCCCCGAATCGGGCGAAACCCTAAAACCGGCGTTGAAGCAACGATCTCAGCGCGTCGGGTGGTGAGTTTCAAAGCGTCCCAAATCATGCGGGAGCGAGTCGAAAAAGGCTGAGTATAGACGTGGCAGGTATCGAAAAAGGGGAACAGGCCTTTCGGACCATTACCGAGGCTGCTGAGCTCTTGGATGTGCCTGCACATGTCTTGCGCTTTTGGGAAGGCAAGTTTCCGCAATTGCGACCGTTAAAGCGGGCAGGGGGTCGCAGGCACTATCGGCCTGAAGATATGGCCTTGTTGCGCGGTATCCGCGCGCTTTTGCAAGAAGATGGCTATCAGCTCAAAGGCGTTCAGAAAGTTCTGAAAGACCAAGGCGTCGGCTTTGTCCGCGCTCGCGGCGCTGGAGCGCAGCCAGATATCTTGCCGCCGGTGAAGGCAGACCCGGAAGTCTTGGCACTGGGGGCCGCGGCACGTGGTCCGGTCTATCCGCTCTCGCCTGTGACCTCGGGCGAAACCCAATCGCCTGCTGCAACTGCCCCCGTAACCCCAGCTTCTGACGAGGCAAGTCAAGCCCGGTTGCAGGCAGCGCTCGAAAAGCTGGAGCGCGCTGAGGCAATCTTGTCTGCTGTCGCAGCCTTCCAGCGCCGCGCTTCCTAATCCTGACTTTAAGGCCTTTTCCATGTCAGATTTGACCCTTCGACTTGCCACGCCCACCGATCGTGATGCGATTGTGACCTTGATGCAGCGCGCCTATCGCGGCGAAGAAAGCCGGCAAGGTTGGACGTCTGAGGCCGATTTAATCGATGGGGAGCGCATCACGCCTGAAGCAATCGATCAGGTTCTGCAAAATCCGCGTCATCGCCTGTTGATTGCTAAAAATGGGGCGGGGCAATTGATCGGCTGCGCCGATATTGAACAGTTGAGCGAGGCCACAGACACCTGCAGTTTTGGCAAGTTTGCTGTTGAGCCCTCGCTGCAAGGCGGTGGGGTTGGGAAAGTCCTGTTGGAAGCCGCAGAAGGCGAAGCGCGCCGCTCGTTCTGCGCCACGCGCATGGTCATGACGGTGATTGAAGGTCGCGATGAGCTGATCGCCTTTTATCAGCGGCGCGGTTATGTGGCGACGGGCAATAGCGTCGCTATGGCCGATATTCATTCCGACCCGAACATGACGCGTGGCCATGATTTGATATTGTTGGAATTTGCCAAAAATCTGGACTAGGCTTTCGGTCTAGTCTCAGACGGGGCGGCCTTCTGTGAGAAATCTCTGACAACAGCGATTGCCGCAAACCCTTTGGCCGTCTATAGCCGCTCCCTCGCAACAGTCCGCTGTTTGCGAACAAAGGTCGGAGCGTAGCGCAGCTTGGTAGCGCACTTGTCTGGGGGACAAGGGGTCGTGGGTTCGAATCCCGCCGCTCCGACCATTTTCACCCTAAAACTTAGAACCCGCTGATCAGCTCCGCTTACGCACAGCTGCTGCTTCAGGCGGCTTTTCGGCTGCAGCTTCATCTGGGTCTGGTTTGCGCATCCACATGTAAACTGGATAAAGCGGGAATACCCAAGCAAGGCCAGCAACACCAAAATAGCCAATCTGGGCGTACCAAGGCTTGTCTGCAAACAAGGCACCGACAGAAGCTGCAAAGAAGGAATAAACCACCAAGACTACCAATGTCAGGCTAATTCCGATGGCGCGTCGATGTGTCGCTTTCACATGCTTCTCCCTTGATCCTAGGTCTCTTTAACCTGTAAGCAGGCCGCGCCGCAAACCACGTCGCTGTGACCGGTCGCTTGGGTCACGGCAGGCCCTTGCCAAGGTGCGCTGGCCAACTAACTGTACCGCTACTTAGGACGCCACGCTGTCATGACCAATGTATTGCCTGTTTCCAACTTGCGTAGCCAAATGACCCTGCCAGAGCAGCGTCAACGCATCTACGATGTTCGCGTCGGTAGTTGGTTGTTGTTCATATCCTTTTTGGTTTTGTGCATGGTCATTGTTGGTGGCGCGACGCGGCTCACAGATTCAGGCCTGTCGATCACCCATTGGTCGCCGATTCACGGCGCGATCCCACCGCTTAATGCGGAACAATGGGCTGTCGAGTTTGAGCGTTATCGTCAGATCCCCGAGTATAAACTGCAAAATAAGGGCATGAGCCTGGGAGAGTTTCAGTTCATTTTCTGGTGGGAATGGGCACATCGTTTACTCGGTCGCGTGGTCGGCTTGGCCTTCGCGGTACCGCTGATCGTATTTGCCTTATTGCGGCACTTGCGTCCCAGCATGACGCCTTGGTTGATCGCCATGTTTGCCTTGGGCGGCCTGCAAGGCTTTATCGGCTGGTGGATGGTCAGTTCGGGCCTCAGTGGTGACCGGCTGGACGTGGCAGCTTACCGTTTGGCGACCCATCTTTCGCTGGCAATTTTGCTGATGGGCTTGGCCCTATGGACCGCGCTTGACTTATTGACACCCAAGCAACCCCACAAAGGCGACGCAAAGGTTGCACCATGGGCAATTGGCTTTGTCTTGTTTTTGGCTGTGCAAATTGTGCTGGGTGCGTTTGTTGCGGGCACCGATGCTGGTCTGATCAATAATGACTGGCCAACCTTTGCCGGCGGGCTTTATCCCAAAGACTATGCGGCATTAAGCCCGATGTGGCGCAATTTTGTGGAAAACACCTCCACCATCCAATTCAACCACCGCCTTGGAGCCTATGGGATTGGGATCGCGATGATCTTGGTGTGGCTCCAGACCCGCCGGTCAAGCCAGCGCGATGTCGTCGTGTGGGGCCATGCGTTGGCGATTTTGGTGGTGTGCCAAATGGTGCTGGGCGTTTCGACATTGATCGGCTTTGGCCATTGGGCCCCGCCGCAGATTGAAGGCGTTTTGCTGGGCATTGGCCATCAGGGCTTGGGTGCGATTTTGTTTGCCTGTGCCATGATGTTGATGCGCGCGACCTTGAATCCCAAGGTTCAGCCCCTCAAGCTTGCAGTCTAGCATAGGCAGAATGCGTCTTTAGCCTAGCTTTGCGCGCGCGGTCGCGCTAACCCGCTTGACTGAACGCAGGTGATGGATTGCCTCACGCTGCAGCCAGTTAGGTGGAGCTTCCTATGACCGCAATTATCGATATCGTTGGCCGTGAAATCCTGGACAGCCGGGGCAATCCGACTGTTGAAGTCGATGTCATTCTCGAAGATGGCTCTTTCGGTCGTGCGGCGGTTCCTTCTGGTGCATCTACGGGTGCCCATGAAGCGGTCGAAAAGCGTGATGGCGATAGCTCGCGCTATCTGGGTAAAGGCGTTCTGGACGCAGTCGAAGCAGTCAATGGCGAGATTTTTGAGACGCTGGAAGGCTTTGAAGCCGAAGACCAGCGCCATATTGACGATATTTTGATCGAACTCGACGGTACCCCGAACAAGTCGCGCCTTGGTGCCAATGCCATCCTCGGCGTTTCTTTGGCTGTTGCAAAGGCTGCGGCAGAAGCGGCCAGCCAACCCTTGTACAAATATGTCGGTGGCGTGAACGCGCGCGTGCTGCCCGTACCAATGATGAACATCATCAATGGTGGCGCCCATGCCGACAACCCTATCGACATCCAAGAATTCATGATCATGCCGCTGGGTGCAGACACGTTCGGCGAAGCTGTGCGCATGGGCTCTGAAATCTTCCACACGTTGAAGAAGCTGTTGAAGGACGCGGGTCACAGCACCAATGTCGGCGATGAAGGTGGCTTTGCGCCAAATCTGTCCTCGGCCGAAGAGGCCTTAAGCGTTATCATGAAGGCCATTGAAAAGGCTGGCTATAAGCCCGGCGAAGACGTGTCTTTGGCGCTGGATTGTGCCGCAACTGAATTCTTCAAAGACGGCAAATATGCCATGGTGGGTGAGGGTAAGACCTTGGCCCCAGAAGAAATGGCGCACTATCTCGAAGGCCTCGTCAACAAATTCCCCATCGTCTCGATCGAAGATGGCATGTCCGAAGACGATTTCGTGGGTTGGGCTGCCTTGACCAATCTCTTGGGCAAGAAGTGCCAATTGGTCGGCGATGATTTGTTCGTGACCAATCCTGCCCGTCTGCAGCAAGGCATCCGCGACGGTTTGGCCAATTCAATCCTTGTAAAGGTCAACCAAATCGGAACTTTGTCTGAAACTTTGGATGCGGTCGAAATCGCGCATCGCAATGGCTATACCTCGGTCATGTCGCACCGCTCAGGTGAGACCGAAGATTCAACCATTGCCGATCTGGCCGTGGCGACCAATTGTGGTCAGATCAAAACCGGTTCTTTGGCGCGCTCGGATCGGACAGCCAAGTACAACCAATTGATCCGCATCGAAGAAATGCTGGAAGGCCAAGCGGTCTTTGCCGGCCATGGTGCGTTGAAAATCGCCCACGGGTAATTTGCTAACACTTGGTTTACCAAGTTTAGGCACAAGATGGCGTGGGCTCAGCAACGAGCGGCCACGCCACCAAAAGGCATTGTCGGTATGGCATTCTTAAAGGGCATACGTATCTCAACCTTCCTGTTCTCAGGGGTGTTGGTGTATTTTGCTGTGCACTTTTTTGTCGGCCAGCAAGGGGTGTTGTCGTGGCACTCTTATGTGCAGCGTGCTGACAGCTTAATGGCCGAGAGAGACTCTTTGGTGAAACAGCGGGCAGAGCTAGAGCGCAAATTGGCGCGTTATCAGGCGGGTCAAGTTGATTCGGACTATGTGGAAGAGCGCGCTATGTCCCAGTTAGGCCTGGCCGGACCAGATGATATTGTCTTGACCCTGCCAAAAACAGCAGCCGTAACGGCATCTTCTGCATCTTCGCAGACCCCCAATCCGTGAACGCAACTGGACGTCTGGCCCGCTTCTGCCTATGGATATCGTGTTCTGAGAAGGGTTGTACGCATCGATGGCTGCTAAGAAATCATCCGGGTCCGCTGCTGTTTCTCCATCTAACTTAGTCAATCGCGACGAGGCGCTCGCCTATTATCGCGATATGCTGTTGATCCGCCGCTTTGAAGAGCGCGCTGGCCAGCTGTATGGCATGGGTTTGATTGCTGGTTTCTGCCACCTCTATATTGGCCAAGAAGCCGTTGTAGTCGGCATGCAAGCGGCTCAAAAGCCGGGCGATCAAGTCATCACAGGCTATCGCGATCATGGTCATATGTTGGCTTGTGGCATGAGCCCGCGCGAGATCATGGCAGAATTGACCGGGCGGATTGGTGGCTCGTCACGCGGTAAGGGCGGCTCGATGCACATGTTCTCGAAAGAGGCCAATTTCTATGGTGGTCATGGCATTGTGGGGGCCCAAGTCGCTTTGGGAACGGGGCTCGCGCTCGCCAATCGTTATCGTGGTAACGAGTCAGTCTCAGTCGCCTATTTTGGCGATGGTGCCGCCAACCAAGGCCAAGTCTATGAGAGCTTCAATATGGCGAGCCTATGGCGGCTGCCAGTGGTCTATGTCATTGAGAATAACCAATATGCCATGGGCACCAGCGTAGCGCGCGCATCGGCTGAGACAGAATTATTCAAGCGCGGCATCAGCTTTGAAATCGTCGGCGAAGAAGTCGATGGCATGGACGTTTTGGCCGTGCGCAAAGCAGCCGAGCGCGCGCTTGAGCATGCCCGTTCCGGTAAAGGTCCATTCCTTTTGGAAATGAAGACTTACCGCTATCGTGGTCATTCCATGTCCGATCCGGCTAAATATCGCCCCAAAGATGAGCCAAAGCAGGTTCGCGATACCCGCGACCCCATTGAGCACATGCGCCACTACGGCTTGGAAAATGGGTTGTTTACTGAGGAAGACCTGAAGGCAATCGACCGGGACGTGAAAGAAATTGTAGCCGATGCGGCTGATTTCGCTCAAACAAGCCCTGAGCCCGATCCTTCGGAGTTGATGCGTCACATTTATGTTGAGGCCTAAGCCAAAAGGCAGGCCCCTTGTGGGAGAAAACAAGATGAAAGCCATGAAGACCACACTCATCGCCACTGCTGCCATTGGCCTTGTTGCTGCAATTGGGGTCCAGTTCGGCGGCGTGCCTGCGTTTGCACAAGCTGCAGCGCCTGTTGCAGCACCTGCGCCTGCAGCAAGCACTGTTCCAGTGTACGCAGGGAACTTCAGCGGTGCTAAGGTCGATGCCCTAACGTACACCCCAAGCTGCCCAACCTTCAAGTTCGACATGGATGCCGCTGCGATCCAAGAAAGCACGAGCCGGGCCTATGTCGAAGGCGAAAAGCGTCGCTTTGATGCGGTTCGTGAAAAATGGGACGCCTATGAAGACTGCTTGATTGAAAATGCGCGGCGCGATATTGACGTTATCCGCATCAATCTGGGTGAGTATTTGTCGGCAGCGGCCAATGAGGAAGCTAAGGCTTTCAACGCCATGAACACCGCGGCTACCGGTAATATTGAGCGGATCGGCAAATTGCCTGCGCCAAAAGCCCCGAAGAAAAAGGGTGAAGTTGCTGCCGTTGAAGCCCCTCAAGCGGCTTTGTCGGCTTGGACAGAGCCAAAGGGTCGCTTTGTTGGCACATTGACGGGGTCGGCTGCGCAGCCACAATACACGTCGTCCTGCCCATCCGCCATCGGCACGTTAACGGCGGAGGCTTTTGTAAGCTCCAACACCCGCAATGGCTTTAATGCGCTGTTGGATGAATTGCGCGCGATGCCAGACCGCATCAACCAAGTGCGCACCTGCCGTCAGGAAAATGGCCAGGAAGATTACGAAGTCATCCAAAAGGTTGTCCAAGATGGCGTGAATGTGGTGTTCCAACCCAGCAAGGTGGCTTTTGAAAAAGAATTTGCGGCTGTTCGTTTTCAATTGAACGAGCATCAAAAGCCAGGTGGTTTGTTGGCTCCCCCAGAAATGGGTCGTGCGCCAGCCAAAAAGGCACCACCAGCGAAGGCACCCGCTGGCAAAGCGAAAAAGAAGTAAGCGACCCGTTTTGGGTTTTTAGGATCAACGGCGCTTCGTCGCTGTTGTTGCACACGATGAAGAGGACGGGCCTGCCACCGGCAGGCCCTGCCTAATCCAACGAATATGGAGCCTGCCTTGTCGATTGAAATCCTCATGCCCGCACTCTCTCCAACCATGGAGGAAGGCACGTTGGCCAAATGGCTGGTGCAGGTCGGTGACACGGTTAAATCAGGTGACGTAATTGCCGAGATTGAAACCGATAAGGCCACGATGGAAGTTGAAACCATCGATGAAGGTGTGGTTGAAGCTTTGTTGGTGGCTGCTGGCAGCCAAGGTGTGAAGGTCAATACGCCGATTGCACGCATTTCGAGTGAGGATGAAGTCTCCACGCCAGCTCCTGCGCCCGCTCCAGTGGCAGCAGCACCAGCGCCGGCACCTGTCGCAGCGCCCGCACCGATGGCAGCCGCTGCACCAGCAGTTCTGACCGATCCAGAAATTCCACCCGGGACGGAGATGGTAAAGGTGACCCTGCGCGATGCGCTGCGTGACGCGATGGCCGAAGAAATGCGCCGCGACCCTGATGTCTTCCTGATGGGCGAAGAAGTTGGCCAGTATCAAGGGGCCTATAAGGTCAGCCGGGGCCTCTTAGAAGAATTTGGCGACCGCCGTGTGATTGACACGCCGATCACCGAGCATGGCTTTGCCGGCATGGGCGTGGGTGCTGCTATGGCCGGCTTGAAGCCTATTGTGGAGTTCATGACGATGAACTTCGCAATGCAAGCCATTGACCATATTATCAATTCCGCCGCCAAAGTACATTATATGTCTGGCGGCCAGATCAGCGCTCCAATCGTCTTCCGGGGGCCGAATGGTGCCGCGTCCCGCGTAGGTGCTCAGCACAGCCACGATTATTCCAGCTGGTACGGCAATGTGCCGGGCCTAAAAGTCATCGCGCCCTATGATGCTGCCGATGCCAAGGGCCTATTGAAAGCCGCTATTCGCGATCCGAACCCTGTCGTCTTCCTAGAGCATGAGCTTCTCTATGGCATTGAATTTGACGTGCCTGAGGGCGATGACTGGGTTGTGCCGATTGGCAAAGCGAAAGTGCGTCGTGAAGGCACCGACCTCACCATTACCGCTCATTCGCGCATGGTGGGCTTTGCCCTGCAAGCGGCGGAAGAATTGGCAGCTTTGGGCATTTCGGCGGAAGTGATCGATCTGCGCACGCTGCGCCCACTCGACACCGAAACCATCATCGCTTCGGTCAAAAAGACCAATCGCTTGGTCACGGCGGAAGAAGGTTGGGGGCCGATGGGTGTCGGGGCAGAAGTGATTGCTTGCGTCATTGATGGGGCGTTTGACTGGCTGGATGCACCCCCCGTGCGCGTCCACCAAAAAGACACACCGCTGCCCTATGCGGCCAATCTTGAGAAACTATCCTTGCCGAATGCGGCAGATATCGTCGCGGCTGCCCGCGCCGTCACCAATCGCTGAGGAATTTGCCCATGGCTATCGACATTTTGATGCCCGCTTTGTCCCC
>JAJTGP010000308.1 GCA_021299265.1 Hyphomonadaceae bacterium
CAGCGCGCGGCTATCGCCATGCTTGGCATTGATGGCATTGGCGACATCTTCACAAGGGCCAGCTTTACGTGATGATACGACGACATTAGCCCCGTGATCGGCCATTTGCTCAACAATGGCTTTGCCAATCCCGCGCGACGAACCTGTGACGATGGCAGTCTTGCCGCTGAGGTCGAAAATGTTAGGCATAAGGCTTCCCCCTGAATATGTTGTTTGAACCCGGCATCTGATGTGCTGGCCAAGTTTCTGCCACGGGTTTAGCACAGGGGAAAGGGGGCGATAGCGCGTTCGCGCCTTCGCCAACAGCCACAGACAGTTCGCCTGCTTTAGCCGTGTGTGCCGTCGAGCTTGTCGAGACGGGCTTGCATCGCGGCCATTTGTGCCCGCATCGCCATCAGCTCGTCAGACGCCTCTGATTTTTGCGCTGCCTTGCCGTTCGGGCGCAGGGATGGTGGCACGACGACCCCGGTAAAGGCTTTGGCCGCTTCCGCCATCATCGACATATTGGCGCGCACGGCTTGCTGAAACAATTCAGCCGGCCCTGACAGGTCAAAGCCACCATTGAGCGACTTTGAGAATTGCTCGCGGCTATCGGTAAAGCTCTTCATGGCGAGGTCAAGGTAAGAGGGCAAGAAGCCCTGAACACTATCGCCATAGGAGCGGATGATGTCGCGCAAGAAGCCGACGGGCAAAAGATTATTGCCCGAGCTTTCAGCCTCCAGAATAATCTGGGTCAAAATAGACCGGGTGATATCGTCACCGGACTTCGCGTCAAACACAACAAAATCAACCCCGTCGCGGACCATTTGTGCCAAATGGTCCAAAGTGACATAGGCCGAGGTGGCGGTATTATAGAGCCGCCGATTGGCGTATTTCTTGATCGTCACCACGGGATTTGCCTGTGTGCTGTCGGCCAAATGGGGCTCCTTTTCGCTGCGAATTGCGCGCTTTTGCGTAGTTTCGCTGCTGTTCTTCGCAGATGCAAGACAATTGGGCAGGTGCGAAACGCAGGTTGCAAACAATCGCGCCTGAAAGCCGCATATGGTCCGCTTGCTCCCTCTGGCTTGTTCGCGCCTGCGACCAGTGGCCGCACAAACCTAAACAAATCTCAGTGCGGCTCGGTTTGCGATTGACGCCACCCATTTCTTACGCAAGACAGGGCAAAATAGTTCTGGGAAAGGCATACGCACATGAGCACTTCTTCTTCCGACATCGTGATCGTCTCGGCGGCACGCACCCCGATTGGTTCGTTCTCTGGTGCCTTCGCGACCGTTGAAGCGCATGAATTGGGCCGAACCGCCATTGTCGAAGCTCTGGCGCGTGCCGGCGTCTCCGGTGAAGAAGTCTCTGAGCTCATCTTCGGCCAAGTGTTGACTGCTGGCAAAGGCCAAAATCCCGCCCGTCAGGCTAGCCGCGCTGCAGGTATCTCAGACGCGGCACCTGCTTGGTTGGTCAACCAAGTCTGTGGCTCTGGTCTGCGCACCGTGGCTCTGGCTGCGCAACAGATCATGACCGGCAGTGCCGATATCGTCGTTGCAGGTGGCCAAGAAAGCATGAGCTTGTCGGCCCATGCGGCCTATATGCGCGCCGGCACCAAAATGGGCGATCTCGGTCTTGTGGACACGATGATCCGCGACGGCCTGACCGACGCCTTCTTCTCCTATCATATGGGCATCACGGCTGAGAATGTTGCCGAGAAGTGGCAAATCACCCGCGATGAGCAAGACCAGTTCGCCACTGCCAGCCAAAACAAAGCCGAAGCCGCCCAAGCCGCGGGTCGCTTTGACGCGGAAATCGCCGCCGTCACCGTGAAAGGCCGTAAAGGCGATGTGACCGTCGATAAGGACGAATATATCCGCAAAGGGGCCACGATGGAGGCCGCCCAAGCGCTGCGCGCCGCATTCAAGAAAGACGGCACCGTCACGGCAGGCAATGCTTCTGGCATTAATGATGGCGCAGCGGCCTTGGTTGTCATGAGTGCGGCAGAAGCAGCCAAGCGCGGCCTGACGCCGTTGGCCCGCATCGCCTCTTTCGCAACCGCTGGCGTCGATCCCTCCATCATGGGTACAGGCCCAATTCCAGCGTCCAAGCGCGCTTTGGAAAAAGCAGGCTGGAAACCAGCTGACCTCGATTTGATCGAAGCCAATGAAGCCTTTGCCGCCCAGGCCATCGCCGTGAACCGCGACATGGGCTGGGATACCAGCAAGGTAAACGTCAATGGCGGTGCGATTGCCTTGGGCCACCCAATTGGCGCGTCAGGTGCCCGCGTGTTGGTGACGCTGCTGCATGAAATGGCCGCCCGCGACGCCAAACGTGGCCTTGCCACCTTATGCATCGGCGGCGGCATGGGTGTCGCGCTGTGTGTGGAGCGGTAGCTTAGTCACCCCTTCACTGCCTTCGCCGGACATCGGCGCATGCGCTCTCCCCTCTCCCAGTGGGGAGAGGGGAGCAGCATGAATAGCCCCGCGTGGGAAACCACCGGGGGTACATCGGAAGAGAGGTACCGGGGCGCAGGGTTTGCGCCAAATGAGGTGGGCCAGATTAACGGACTGGCCCGGAATTACGACGCTGACCATGCGCCCCGGCTAGATAAGTCTGTACGCCCAAGAGTGGGTAACGAGCCCACCGCAGGTGGTTTGGTATCCTCCGCCTCGTACGTAAAGGCCCCAGATCATGCCCTTTCCATCTGTTAGGATGGAGGTACTCTGCTCCGACTTTGGATTGGCGGATAACAGTGCTTAGCGCCGCTAACAACCAACCCATTTGGGGCGCACCCAAGGCTTCACGCAAGTTCTTCACCTTGGCTTCACACGGCAGTCAGGCTCAAGCGCACCGGGCAGAGGGCTAGCTACTCCC
>JAJTGP010000266.1 GCA_021299265.1 Hyphomonadaceae bacterium
AGATTGAGTATCCAAAGCCCGATGGTGTAGTCAGCTTTGACAAGCTGTCCTCGGTTTTCCTGTCCAATACCAATCATGAAGAAAATCAGCCAATTCATTTGAAAGTCGCCGACCTTGCGCTGCAAAAGTCGAGTGAATTGGATGTCTTTGCCGGACCGTCAAACCGCTATTGCCCTGCAGGCGTTTATGAGTGGGTTGAGGATGGGGCCGGTAAGCGCTTCCAGATCAATGCGCAAAACTGCGTGCATTGCAAAACTTGCGACATCAAAGATCCCAACCAGAACATTACTTGGACCACTCCACAGGGTGGGGAGGGGCCAATCTATCAAAATATGTAGGGTTGGGCTGAACATCGGCGCTGATTGCGATCACATTTCACAGGCTGGCCTCGGTCTAGCCCTTGTTTGGTCACCCAATAAGCGCCAGTTTATTCTTTGACCAATCCTTGGTCGATCCATCTATCCAAGCTACCAGCAGGATATTGCCATGCGCTTCAGAGCAGTCCTTTTTGCGACCACCACAATCCTCCTGGGCTCAACGCTTATGGCTCCGATGGCGTGGGCTTCAGCACCGCCTGTTATGGAGCGAACCCCTGACGCAGATGCTTCCGGCGCAATTGAGCGCGAACGGGCCTATGCTGGGCTGACCTTGGGCGATGCCATCCGCCAAGCTTTGATCGATGATGATCTGGATTTCGCTTTCAAATCAATCGCCGCACTTGGACGTGCCGGCGGGGATACCAGTACTAGCCTCTACTACAGCGGTGTGCGAGCCTTTAGCCAACAGAATTATCAAGACGTCACGGATACGCTACGTGACAGCGATCAGGACGACATGTTGACCGCCGCGCTCGTCAGTTGGGCCTTCGTGGGTCAAGGTAAATTGGATCAAGCAATTAATGCTTGGGAAGTCTATGGGGGCGACGGAAATCGCCCCTTCTTCAACGCATATCGCGGTCTACTGGCTGAGCAGAACGGCGAAATCAAAGCCGCGCTCGGTTATTACGCACAGGCCCAAAAGGCGGGCGAGCTTCATTTTGTGCAGGATCTGACTAGGCGCTATATAACTTTGTTGGTTCGAGCGGGTCGCAAGAGTGACGCGCTGAAGGTCCATGACGAGATTTTTGGCGAACCAAAGGGGCTTGATCCGCTTGAAGCCCAATTTCGGGAGACGATCACGACCGGTAAGCCAAAGCCTTTGGTCGCGATGACGCCGCCAAACAGTGTAAGCTCGCTGATGAGCAATTATGCCTCTGCTTTGATACTTGTTCGGATATTTCAAGCCAATCAGGAACAAAATGATCCCGACAGTCCAAAAGTTGCCGAGCCAGAAGAAAAGCCAGATGCTGATACATTGTTTGTCGGCGACGCTTTGGTTCTGCGGACAGCTTTGAAGATTGATCCCTCCAATCAATCTGCGCGCTTTAGTTTGTCAGAGGCTTTGGGCGAGATTGACGAGGATAAGGCCGCGTTTGAAGCTTTGAACCCGATTATGACGGGTGAACGTCTAAATGAAGCGCGCCGTGAAAAGGCTGTACTGCACCTCAGCCTTGAAGAAGCCTCCAAAGCTGCGGCGATGTTGGATCAAATCCCAGAAAGCCTTCGCGACCGTCGTTGGTGGGACTTGCACGGCAGTGTTCGTGGTGCTCGCGGTGACTTCAAGGGCGCATTTGAAAGCGCTACTAAAAGTGCAGTTGCCGCGCGCGGAACTGGCGAGTGGGATGAGGACTTGGCCCGGTTAAGCCTGATGTGGGCCCATTATAACTTGGGCCAGAAGGCCGAAGCGATTGAGATCGCCCGCGCTTTGGTCAAAAAGCTGAAACCAGAGAACCCAGTTCGCGGATCGGCAGGTCTTTTTCTTGCCGCCGAACCCTCAACGCATGTTGAAGGGCTGCCGGCCGCGCGTGAAAGTTTGAAAATGCTGGGTGCAGATGGTCGCACGAAGCTTTCCTTAGGTGGCGTCCTCGCCCAATTCCCTGGGACACGGGCCGAAGGCGTCCAACTTCTGCGTGATGCACTGGAAGAGATGCCACGCTCCCCCATGTTCATGAATTCGCTGGGCTATACGCTGGTTGAATATGACATTGACGTCGACGAAGGCTTTCAATTGCTGCAGAAAGCCTATGATTTACGACCCTATTCGGGTGCGATTACCGACTCGTTGGGGCGCGCGCATTACAAACTCGGTCAATTGGATGAGGCTCAACGCTTGATCGAAAAAGCCGTCGAGATGCGCCAGGACTCGCCGGATCCCGAGATTTATGACAATCTGGGAGACGTCTATTGGCATCAAGGTAAGCCAAACGATGCCCGCCGGATGTGGCAGATGGCCAAGGATTTTGGCGGGCATTACTTCAAACAAGCAGAACTGGAAGGCAAGCTCAAGAATGGTCTCAAGGGGCCTGCGCCGATACTGAGAACTGCACCGGTTTATGTGGAACCTGGCAGTGTTTAGACCAAAGCTGATGCCGTCAGTACGCGTGTGTTTTGTCACGCTTCTGCCGCTTTGCCTCGCTGCCCCGCAGGCTTTTGCGCAAAACCCCGTGCATGTTGGGTCAAACGCCGCAAAATCGGTGGCACCTGTCACGCTACAGCGTTCAGATGCAGATATCTTCGCGGCAACATTGGCTGGGCGTTATGCGCAAGGGGTCGATAATCCTAAACTGGCTGCGCAGGCTTGGTCTCGCGCCTTTTTCCGGCGCACAACCGACACAGACCTTTACGACCGCGCCACCGCAGCGAATTTAGAGATTGGCAATTTGGGGATGGTTGTGCGGATGGCTAAATTAGTAGCCCCGAACCAAAGGCCGCCTAAAGCAGTTTTGGCCTTGGCGGTCGAAGCCCTTGGCCAAGGGCGATATCAAGACGTCGCCCGGATGCTAGACGGACAAAAGTTTAGTCCAAGCCTTACTCAATTTGCCAACCACCTGCGTGCCTATGCGCTGTTAGGGCAAGGGCAAGGACAAAAAGCTATCGATCTGGCAAGCCAGGTCACCGGCATCTCAGAGCTGGATGATGCGGCCTTGATGTCGCGCGCGCTCGTATTGGTGCGTGCCAAACGTCCGCAAGAGGCCGTTTCCTTGTTTGAAAAGGCGCGGGGGCTGCAACAAGACTCACCGGCGGGATTGCGGTTCTATAGCCAGCTTCTGTTATCGCTAGGCCAATCTGATCAAGCAGAGGCCCTTCTCAAGCCGCTTGCCGAACGCGGATCTGTGAAAGCCGCAGCTTTTAGCGAAGCACTGGCGCGAGTGCGTGCAGGCATTAAGGGTAATCTAGCGCTTAATGTCCAAGACCATGTCGCGATCGGGATGCTGACTCTGGTTGAGGCTATGCAGGAAAGCCGCCCTCCGACCGAAACCTCAGACTTTCTATTTTTGTTAGCTTTCTTGCATCCAACGTCCGATGAAGTAAATGCCGCCTTAGGCCAACATTTGGCTAGGCATGGCTATGATGAGCTTGCCGAGCCTTTTTTGGAGCGTGTCTCAAGCCTCAGCCCTGATTATGTCCCTAGCCGCACGGAATTAGCTTGGTTGATCTATGTTCGCGATTCCAAGCAGGCCTTGTTAGATGCCCGTGCGCTCGCGGCGAAGCATCCATCAAGTTTTGCCGCCATGACCCTGCTGGCCGACATGCTTGCGGCAAACCGGCTGGATGCGGAGGCTGAACGCACCTATAACACCCTGATCAAGCAAGGTGAAACGGCCAATTGGTCGCCAGCAGAGACTTGGCCGCTTTATTTCGGCCGTGGTGGCGCGCGCGAGCGCCTCGGACGTTGGCCAGAAGCTTTGGCCGATTTACGCTTTGCCAAGACGGCTGCACCCAATCAGCCCAATGTCCTGAATTATCTGGGCTATTCCATGGCAGATCGGGGCGAGAATTTAGACGAAGCCTTAGCGATGTTGCGCAATGCGATGCGGCTACGTCCACGCTCTGGCGCGATCTTGGACTCCTATGGTTGGGCCTTGTACAAGAGCGGTCGTCATGAAGAGGCTGCCACGATGCTGGAACGTGCGGCTGGCCTTGCGCCAAATCTCGCGGAAGTGGCAGACCATTTAGGAGATGTCTATTGGCGCACCGGTCGTCATGAAGAGGCGCGGCTGGAGTGGCGACGTGCCCTATCGCTTACGCCAACGGCTGAACAGATTAAAGCGCTGGAAATCAAGTTAGTTGACGGCTTACCACCTGATCAAAGTCGCGCGGCAGAGGCAGCCATCTTGGCTCAAACCAAGTCTAACTGAGGCAAAGATGACGGCCTTGTTTGCCCCTGCCAAACTCAATCTGACCTTGAGGGTCGGCCCCCCGCAAACAGATGGTCGCCACCCCCTCGACAGCCTCGTGTGCTTCACCCACGGGCTTGGAGATCACCTACGTGTAGAAGCGGCGCCTGACTTGCGGATTGAGATTACAGGGCCGTTTAGCAAAGGCCTCAGCGCGGGCCCGGATAATTTGGTGTTCCGCGCCGCACGCATTCTAGCTGACGCTGCTGGTGTGCCGACCAGAGCGCATCTTCACCTGATCAAGAATTTGCCCATTGCGTCTGGGATTGGTGGTGGCTCTGCTGATGCGGCAGCGGCAATGCATGCGCTGAACGAATTTTGGAATCTCAATCTTTTGCAAGCCGAGCTCTTGGTTTTGGGCGCTCAATTAGGGGCTGATGTGCCAGCCTGCCTGATTGGGCAGCCCGTCCACATGACAGGTACAGGGGAGACTTTAGCGCACACCGGGCCCTTAGCCGCCATGGGCGTGGTTCTAATCAATCCCGGTGTGCCGTGCCCAACCGGACCCGTTTATCGCACCTATGATGCCTTGGGGTCTGGTCCAATACTAAGTGTTCAGCCTCTGCCGGATATCTCGAGCCGTGAAAACCTCTTGGCCTATCTTCAGGCCATGCCCAATGACCTTGAACAAGCAGCCATCAGCCTTGTGCCTGAAATTGCCGAGGCGATGAGCTGCCTGGCCGCCAGCCCAAATGTCCGCTTTGTTCGGATGTCGGGTTCGGGCGCGACTTGCTTTGCCCTCTATGACCATGAGGAGGCGGCACAAGCTGGGAAAAATTTTGTCCTCAAAGGCCTTGCCAATCGCGGCTTTTGGGTTGAGGCAGATCGCATCTAAGCGCTGTGGATGGACCATAGCCGAGTGGAGGGGCTTTTATGATTGTTGTGCATCACCTTAACGATTCTCGGTCGCAGCGGATTTTGTGGCTGCTGGAAGAAATGGGAACGCCCTATGAAATCAAGAAATATCAACGCGATGCCGTGACCAATCTGGCTCCACCAGAATTGAAGGAAGTCCATCCATTGGGTAAGTCGCCTGTAGTGACGGATGATGGCGAAGTCCTTGCTGAATCTGGGATGATCATCGATGTGTTGGCACGTCGCTATGGTCCGGATCTGGCGGTTGATTTTGCTTCGCCGCTTTATCCCGCCTATGCGCATTGGCTGCATTTTGCCGAAGGTTCAGCCATGCTGCCCTTCCTTTTGGCGCTCTATACAGGTCGCTTAGGCGATGCGGCTGCTCCTTTGATGCCGCGCATCACAGGCGAGATCATGAACCATTTGTCCTATGTCGAAGGCGCGTTGGCCGGAAAACGGTTTTTTGTCGGCGATCGTCTGACTGGCGCAGACATTCAAATGAGCTTTGTCGGCGAGATCGCCAAGGGCCAAGGGGCTCTGGGCATGCTTCCCAATATGAAGGCATGGCTCGAGGGCCTACATGCCCGCCCACAATGGCAAACCGCCCTTGAAAAGGGTGGCCCTTACCGCTTCGCTTGATGCAAGCCCTTTAGCGCGGTCCAGGTCCCAAAGTTCGATCAAAGAAGTTTAAGATCGTGAGTTGGACGTGCTTGGCCCGCGCTTTTTCGCGAATGCCGTGCTTCTGCCCCGGATAGACCATGGTTTCAAACGGGATCGAAGCGGATTGCAAGGCATCAAACGCGGCGGTTGAGTTGTCGAACGTCACATTGTCGTCAGCCATGCCATGCAGGATCAAAAGCGGGCGTTTGACGTTTTTCAAGCGCGGCAGAACTGACGATCTTGAATAAGCGTCCGCCTCGTCTTGAGGCTTGCCCATAAAGCGCTCGGTATAATGGGTGTCGTACAAGGACCAGTCGGTGACGGGCGCTCCTGATACATAAGCCGCGTAGGCTTCCGGTGCCTCGGTCGCCAGTCGCAGCGCCATATAGCCGCCATAGGACCAACCCCAAACGCCAATGCGCGATGAGTCGACATAAGTCTGCGCCTTGAGGAAGGCGAGGCCTGCCAATTGGTCTTCAACCTCTGGCCCACCCAGTTTGCGGCTAATGGCGCGCTCAAAGCTGCGCCCCCGGTTCGGCGTGCCGCGATTGTCAATGGAAAATACAATGTAGCCGCGCGCGGCATGCACCTGATCGGTATTGCTACCCCAACCACGCCGAACAACCTGAACACCTGGTCCACCATAGACATAGACGATGACGGGCCATTTCTTGCTGGGGTCGAAATTGGCGGGCAGTTGCATAGACCAATTGAGAACATCGCCAGATGGACCATTCAAGGTACCAAACCGCACCGTGGCGCGTTTGGCGAGATAGGGTGCCCAGGGATGCTTGCTGTCAAGCTTGTTTTCCTCAATCCATCGGATTAAGCGCCCACTGGCCTCATACAAGCCAAGGCGAGGGGGTGTTGTGGGGTCTGAATAGGTTCCGAGGAAGGCTTTGCCGGTGGTAGCCATAGCCACGCCCCAACTGCCGCCGCTGGCGGTTACGGTACTTGGCGCACGACGCTTGGCCAAAGGTGCGGAGTAAAGGCGCTGTTCAAGACTGTCGTCCTTATTGGACATGAAAAAGACGCGGCCTGCCGCCTCATCGACACCGGAGATCTGTGACACAGCCCAATTGCCGGTTGTCAAAACTTGTACGCCGGTACCATCGCGCTTGCGTCGTTCGATGTGGCGCCAACCCGTCCGCTCGCTCGTCCAAAGGAAATCGCCGGACGCCAAGGGCGTGAAGTCATTGGTAAGATTCAGCCAAACCAAATCTGCCTCTGTGAGAATGACTTTTGACTGGCCAGTTGCAGGGTCGATCATCAGAAGATCAAGCCGTGTTTGGGCGCGGTTTTGCCGCTGAACATATAGGGTCTGGCCGTCCTTCGACCAGTTGACTCGTGCGACATAGATGTCGTCATTCTCGCCGAGATTAACTTGAACGACGGCACCGGTTGTCATGTCCTTGATAAATAAGGCGACACTGGCATTGGTTGCACCCGCGCGCGGATAGCGTTGCTGGACGATTTCGGTTTGGCTCGCCCCAATCTCCACACGCGGGACAAGGGCGACAGCGCTCTCGTCGACTCGGGTATAGACAATCCGGCCATCGTTCGGTGCCCACCAATAGCCCGTGTCTCGATCCATTTCCTCTTGGGCGATGAATTCTGCCATGCCATAGGTTGTGGCTTCACTGGCTGCTGGCGACAACGCGACTTCTTCATTCGTGCCCAGTTTAAGGGCCATCAACTGGCCTTCGCGAATGAAAGACACATAGCCGCCCGCAGGTGAGATTTGAGCATCTGTCTCAAACTCTGGTGTGCGGGTCAATCGGCGCGGGCTGTTGGGGTTCGCGACCGACACATAATAGAGATCGCCGCCCAAAGGAGCCAAGATGGCCTCGCCCTTTTTGTCCCACTCATAGGCAACAAGGCCACGCGTGCCGGCCAATCGTTGGCGTTCACGGCGGGCGGCTTCTGCTTCGGATAAGGCACCTTCCTCTGGAACCAAAGCTTTTGAATCAACAAGCATAAAAGGCGCACCACCGCCAACGGGAGCTGCCCAGAGGTCGAGACGCAAAAAATCGCGCTCATTCGGTCGCAGCCAGGTGACCAATTTGCCGTCGGGCGAAAATTTCGGCGCGCGCGCGACTGGTCCATTGAGTGCTGGATCCTCAAACAGGCGGTCCAACGTGATGCTGCCAGATGTAGGCGCAGCGGCAGGGACTTCTTGTGCGTGCACAAGGGCGGGGAGTGTGGCGAGAATCGCCAATAGTGTCAGGACAGGGCGCATAAGTCTATTTGGCAAGGCTTCAGCCTTCCGGCAAGCCTTGATGCAAAAGCGCCCACACCCGTAGGGCACTTGCAAGAGGGCGATCGCCCCTTTCGCTGTCGATCTCGCCGATCAGCCCTGCCAGAGATAAGCGGCGCTGACGCGCATGCCCGTCTAAGGCCGCCCAGAACTCTGCCTCTAGCGCAACACTTGTGGCGTGTCCTTCGAGAGAAACCGATCGCTTAATCAGACTCATGATCTGTCGCCTTGGTCAGGAGATGTCCATCAAGGCGTGTCTTGGTCTGCGTTTTGGCCTTTTCTGTGGCAAGCTTTTCCAATTTCGTGCGACCGAACGCCACACGATTGGCTTCGCCTTTGGCGGCATGCGCGGCGCGTGCTTTTGCCTTGCGTGCCTGTCTTAGATTGATGATCTCGGCCATGTTCGGCCTTTAGCGTGGAAAGATGCCAAAATCCATTACCGCGATTGGCTGGGCGGGCTGGCCGCGCAGTTAAAGGCCCGTCGTGACAGGGCTTCTGGTTTCTCAATAGCTTCCTGAAGCTGACGCTCCATTTCGCCTTGTACCAATTGTGGGACTTGGTCGCTTGAAATCCGGTAAGCCTCTGCTGCAGCATAGACTTCTGCCAGCCAACTGTTGCTGCTCTCGCTAACGCCAGGTTCCCGCGCCCAAGATGGAGCGGCCAAGGCTGTCACTTGAATGGCCGCAGCACACATGAGCGAGTCTTCAAGCCTTAGAAGGGCGGCCGAATCTTCAGTCCGCACAGTTTGGCTCTGCACCATATTAGGCTGTGGCGCGGCTTGTCGGACACTTGGCTGGGCGAAAGCTTGAAAGCTCCACCCTGTTAAAAGCGAAACAAGGATCAAATTGGCACGCATTGTCACTCACTTTGTTGCTGGGCCCAATCTTGCAGGCGCTGGGCCATTATGAAGTAAGCATCTTCTTTTACATAGACTTTATTGAGGCAAAGTTTGATTGAGTTCAAGATAAGCACCATCGGCGTCAAAGAACTGACAGCCCAATACGCGGATTGGCGGGGCACCCGGGATACGCGGCGGATAGACAGAGATTTTCGGCTCTACCACCATCCGCACGCCCGGAGCCGCCTTGGCCGCATCACAGGCCTTTTGCGCGTCTGCCACCGCTGCAACCATGATGTGGCTACCCGGACCCAAAACTTTGGGCTGTTTGATCTTGGGGTAATTGGGGCGGTCGGTATATTGAATCAGCCCGATCCAGCCTATCCAAGGGTCGTTGGCATTGAGCAACACCAAGCGTATCGGTCGAGGTGGCCCACCTTGCGCAAATGCTGGGCTCGAAACACTCATGCGTTCATCATAATTGACCCGCATGCCGAGCCCATCGCGATAGAGCTTGAGTGACGTCTCCATATCTCGCACGATGATGGTGGTGCGGCGAATGTCGATGGGGACGCGCTCAATCGGAATGACGATTTTTGTCGGGTCTTTGGCGGGCTCAGTATTTTGGGTAGACTGAACAGCCTGTTGTGCCACGGCGATGCCTAGCCCTGCACCTGCTGCAACAACACTCGCTAGAAAAAACACTTTCGCGCACTGATGCATGGATAGCCCTCCTTATAGGATATATCATTTGTTTAGGGGCTGACGTGCTAGATTCAAGCTTAAAAAGAACATTGCACCAATATGGACAAAAATTGCCTGTTTAGGCAACAACGCCGAGGCGGCGCAGTGCGTCTTGGCCCAACGCAGTTTGACGATTGTAATAGGCAACACCTGCCGTGCTACCGCCTGCTTTCTGCGCCGCATTTGCCGCATTCTGCTTACGCAACTCAACTTGAGTTGGGTCGGTCGAGATTTCCCGATAACCAATACGCAGACGTCTTAGCACGCCGTCGAAGGAATCCGCCAATGCCTTGGCCTTTGTCTTGTCAGAGACATCACCCTCCAGTGGCATTTCAAGCGCAATGATAGGAGGCGGATCTGAGACTGATTTAGTCCCGGGCTTTTTGGGGGCGGGGCGGGGGACTGCTACGCCGGGTTCTAAGCCTAATTGGGTCAGTGCATCAGCCACCCCATCAGTCGCCTTAAGCTCAATCCGATCACCCGCTTTTGGTGTAATGACTAGGCTTTCAATCCCTTTCAGGGAGCGTGCCTCTGCGGTGCCATCGCGCATCAAGACGCGGTTCAGCTTGGCCGCCAGAGTCCGCATTGTCTCGCCTTGGGCGATGGTGATTTTCTTCTCGCTACCCCCATTGACGATGACACTGAACTGGTCCCCGGTGCGCAGGCCCGTACGGTCGGTCAGAGCATCAGAAATGCCAAAGCTTAGCGCGCCTTGTGGAATGCCCATGGAATCGAGGCTTTCCGAAACCGTCGGGGCAAGCGCAATCGAAATTGGTGCATCTACCAGTTGAGGTGCAGTGCGACTAAACGCCTGCACGCCCGTATCGGCGTCGAGCCCGACAATCGAGCTTTCACGTGTGGTACTAGCAGGGGTTGAACCGTTCGCCGGCGTTACGGTTACTGCCTCGGTCGCATAGGCTACTTGATCGCCTGCGGCCGTCAATGCGCGAATGGCCTCACCTGAGGTTTGGGTTTGGAACAGGACGTTTTCAGAGCTAATATCCATCCCGACCAATCTGTTTGCGATGGAATTGGCGGCTGTTCGGCCTGCAAGGAAAATACGGCCTGTAGAGTCCGAAGTCACCATCGTAACCGCCGTCAGAGTGCTGGCGGCAAGATTATTGGTCGCGCCGCTGGCCGTACCCGTCAAGGTATCAAATTTGCGCATACGGGCACCGCCCGCTTCATTCCAGACGGCAACTGCTTGCCCATTGGCCAGCGCTAAGCCTGCTGGCGTGTCATCGCCCGTGGTGCCTAAAGTTTGGGTGAAACGTACCGAGCCCGTCGTATTGAAGGCCTGTAGATAAACATCTTTGCCGCCTAAGGCTGTCGCGCCGCCGTAGCTATTGGTCGTCGTCCCCATCACATAGACACTGCCGTCTGCGCCAACTTGAACATGGGTGGCATTGTCGGCACCGGTAGCACCTTGCTGATGGTACCACTTATCGCGCCCTTCGGAGTCAAAGGCAGCAACAAAAGAATCTAAGCCATTGCCAGTTGTGCTAGTGGCGGTATCCGCGCGACCTTCGACTGCCCCTGCGATAGCCAAAGTCCCATCCGCACCAATGGCGAGTGAGAAGCCCTGTGCTGGGGCTGCGGAGCCCAAAGCCCGCGTCCAAACAATCTGGCCTGTTGTGTCGTATTTCATCAAAACGACGTCGCTTTTGTCCTTAGGCGTCTGGCCATTCACTTTGCCGGTCGCGTCGGCAATCACATAGAGCGATCCGTCTGAACCTACGACCGACGCGCGCGCTCCAACGGTGGAGCCTTTGACCGCAGAAATATCCGAAGTGAAGGACGCAAGCTCATCAGTACCTTCGAGGCCTGTCATTTTGCTCACGACACTTTGCTTGGCGCTATCGATCGTTTTGCCGCCCGCCACAAAAAGGGCTGGCTTTGTGTCTCCGACTGCGGCTTCAAAAGACAAGGATTCCAACGAGGTGGTGGTGATCCGCATCCGCTGTTGAACTGTCGCAGTGCCGCCCTTGGTAGTCGCAGGAACAGTGGTTTCTACGCGAGAAAATCGGCTCTCAAAGCCTGCCGTTTCGAGCTTACTATTGATGAAATTGGTTACATTGCCGAGATTTCGGTCTGTGGTGCCCATATCGGCGAGATTAATGTCGAAATTGGTCGTGACCCCAGCTTTGGTCACTTTCAGCGTGAAACGACGATCCCCTAAGAAGCCTTGAGGGATGGCAGTCAAATCGCCATTCACCAAAGGCTTAGTGTCATATTGCAAAAGCCCTCTGGGAATGCCTTCGCCTTCGTGACGCGCCAGACGTCTACCGCCAATGAGAAAAGCCCCGTCGAGCTTCGTGCCGTCGATATGCTTGTTGAGCTCTTCAATGCCTTTAGTGAGGCGATCCTGCAGGCGTTTACGTGTGTCTGCGCTCACCCCATCTTTAGCAGCGGCATCGGCCAATGCCTGAAGTTTCTGGACACCGTTGTGGATGATGAACAGGCTCTTGTCGTTAGGGTCCGTGACTGCAGAACCAGCCCCAGAGCCCAGACTTGTATTCACCAAGCGGCTCGCGCGTAGCGCTTCAGTGGCCAATTGGGATAAGGTTGCGGGCTTGGTGCGGGAATCCCACGGTGCCATGCGGGCAATTTCGCGCTGGGTCGGTGGGCCTGACGGGACACTACCGCTGCGGCTATTCATCAATGACGACAAGTCAATAGACTGCACCGACGAGTTGGAAAACCCGCCTGAATTCAACAGACTAATGACATTGGCATTGATAGCCACCGAACCGCTCCCTTAGCTTGCCACACGAGTTCCCAATTTTGTGAGCAGTTATAAGCGGTTAGAATGACCTAAAAAGGTTGCAATGGCCTTAATTTTTCATCTTGGCTTTTGGGGCGCGGCGCGTTTCGGCAAAGTATTTTTCCGAAGTTTTACCGCGTCGCATACCCAATTTTTGCTTGTATTTGAGAATAATTCGCATATACTGAACTTTATGCCCAATTCACAGCCGATCCATGGTCTTGAAGCTGGTGCGCAACTTGCGCTCCATGCCATGCGTCGCGCGGCTGGGCCTTCGGTTTTCCGCTGTCCTGTTACAGCAGAGCGCGTGGAGACTGCGCGTGCCGCCATGCGTAAATTGGCCAATCTGCTTCTCTTGTCTGGGCGCAAGCTACGTCTTGGCGATTTAGGGAGCCTTGAACCTTCCCCAGACGAGCGTACGCTGCTGAATGCTCTGGCCGCTGCGCAGGCGGATGATGAAGATGCACTCGTAGCGGCCTTGCGCTGGCTGGCGGGTTTTGAGCCCGGCCCCGATATGACTGAGATCACCAAGATCGCTGCACTTGCTTTTGCCGAAGCGGGTTGGAAGTGGGGGGCAACCCAGACGCCGAGAGCGCCTGAGCCGCCATTTGGCATGAGCCCGGTTCGGGCCGTTAGCTGACCCGAATCAAATTTTTTCAAATGCTTAGTTGACGATAATGCCTTTGGGCGGGCTATCATTTTGCCCGGTAAAGCCATTGAAGCTCAACTCATTGCTACCGGGTTGCGCGGTCACTTGCACGGTTTCGCCATCCTTGATCGCGCCTGAGAGAATGAGGCGAGCTAACGGGTCTTGCACATCCTTTTGGATCACCCGCTTTAAGGGCCGGGCGCCATAGGCGGGCTCATAGCCCTTGTCGGCTAGCCAAGTTTTGGCGGCATCATCCAAGGTGATTTTGATGTCGCGCGACGCCAAAAGCGCTTCCAATCGACGCAATTGGATCGGCACAATTCGGTCCATCTCAGCCCGACCTAAGCGTCGGAACAGAATGATTTCGTCAATCCGGTTGATGAATTCGGGGCGGAAATTGCCGCGCACAGCCTCCATCACCATGGGCCGCACCAACTCAACATCTTCGCCATCATTCTGCTCAGCCAGATATTGGCTGCCCAGATTAGAGGTCATCACAAGAATGACATTCTTGAAGTCCACCGTCCGGCCTTGGCCATCGGTCAAGCGGCCATCATCGAGCACTTGCAAGAGGACGTTGAACACATCTGGGTGGGCTTTCTCGACTTCATCAAACAGCACGACCTGATAGGGTCTGCGCCGAACGGCTTCTGTCAATGCCCCGCCTTCATCGTAGCCGACATAGCCTGGAGGGGCCCCGATCAGACGGCTGACCGAATGCTTTTCCATATACTCCGACATATCAATGCGGGTGACCGCACTGTCGTCATCAAACAGGAATTCCGCCAAAGCTTTTGTAAGCTCGGTTTTGCCGACGCCCGTTGGGCCTAGAAAGAGGAAAGAGCCGATTGGCTTATTCGGGTCTTGCAGGCCAGCGCGTGACCGGCGTACGGCGTCTGAAACGGCTTCCAGCGCTTCTTCTTGGCCGACCACGCGGGCCCGCAACGTATCTTCCATGGCAAGCAACTTCTCGCGCTCACCTTCCAGCATCCGCTCGACGGGCACACCGGTCCAGCGCGCCACGACGGCGGCGATTTGTTCGGCATCAACCACTTCATGGACCATACTTTCGCCGCTGGTCTCTGATTCCTTCAAGGCCTTTTCCAGATTGGGAATGGTGCCATATTGCAACTCACCAGCCTTGGCATAGTCGCCCCGTCGCGTGGCTTCGGCCAATTCGAGATTGAGCTTTTCCAATTCTTCTTTCAGCTTGGTGGAATCGGCCAACTTGGCTTTCTCTAAGCGCCAAGTTTCGCTCATATCGTCGGACTTGGCTTGGAGCGTATCGATCTCGTCCTCAAGCCGCTCTAGCCGCTCGATGGAGGCAGGGTCTCTTTCTTTGCCGAGGGCAGAGGCTTCGATCCGCAATTGCATCAGGCGGCGGTCAATTTCATCCAATTCTTCGGGCTTGCTGTCGACTTGCATGCGCAAACGGGCCGATGCCTCATCCATCAAATCGATGGCTTTATCTGGCAAGAACCGGTCTGCGATGTAACGCTTCGACAAGGTGGCAGCTGCCACAATCGCTGCGTCAGAAATGCGAACCCCGTGGTGTACTTCGTATTTTTCTTTCAAGCCGCGCAGGATGGAAATGGTATCCTCAACACTGGGCTCATCGACAAATACCGGCTGGAACCGCCGGGCGAGGGCAGGGTCCTTTTCCACATGCTTGCGATATTCATCCAGTGTCGTGGCCCCAATACAGCGCAATTGGCCGCGCGACAGTGCTGGTTTGAGGAGGTTGGATGCATCCATCGAGCCTTCAGATTTGCCAGCACCGACAAGCGTATGCATTTCGTCGATGAACAGGACGATGCCACCATTGGCCGCTTCCACTTCGCTCAAGACGGCTTTCAAGCGTTCCTCAAATTCACCGCGGAATTTAGCGCCAGCGATCAAGGCACCCATGTCCAAGCTCATGAGTTTTTTATTCTTCAAGCTTTCGGGTACATCACCATTGACCATACGCAGGGCAAGGCCTTCTGCTATGGCAGTCTTGCCGACGCCCGGCTCCCCAATCACCACGGGATTGTTTTTGGTGCGCCGTGACAGGACTTGCACACAGCGGCGGATTTCATCATCGCGACCTATCACAGGGTCTAGCTTACCGTCGCGCGCCGCTTGGGTGAGGTCCCGCGCATATTTTTTAAGCGCCTCATAATTGTCGTCCGCATTGGCGGTGTCGGCAGTGCGACCGCTGCGCATCATGCCGATGGCGGAATTGAGCGAAGTAGGCGTCACCCCTGCTGCCTTTAAGGCTTCGGCTGCCTTGGTTGTGCGCGCGGTTGAGATGGCCAGCAAGAGCCACTCGGCGGCAACAAAGCTATCGCCCGCTTTTCCGGCGGCATCTTCTGCGCCTTGCAGTATGCGCGCGGTTTCGGGCGGCATATAGATTTTATCTTCGCCCCCTTCGACGACAGGAAGGCCAGCCACGGCCACATCGGTCGCTAGTTTCGCTTCATCGGGGCGTCCACCAGCCGATCGGATCAGGCCGGCCGCCAGTTGCTTGTCATCGTCAAGCAGCGCCTTTAGCAAATGCTCTGGCGTGAAATATTGATGTTTGCGTTTGATCGCTTCCATTTGCCCGGCCTGGACGATGGCACGAGCGCGTTCGGTGAATTTATCTAAGTTCATGGTGGCAAAGCCTAAAGTTAAGTACAGGATTGACCTTGTAACAAGGATCGTTGCCCCTTCAGTTAGGTGTGGCCTTTGAGCAACACAAGGGGGTGAGGGCAACTCATTTTGACGCGCGCTTTTTTGCCTTTTTGATAGGGCTCTGAACGCTTCTTAGATAAGCAATCAGGCTATCGACTTGATCGGGCTCAAACTGAAACTCAGGCATCGGTCCATGGCCTACCAGAATGCCCTCGCTGAAAGCTTCTGCCAAATTATCAAGCGGATAGCGTTGTGCCAGTGTCGCAAATCGTGGGGCTTGTGGGTTAGGGCTTTGACCGCGCTTACCGATGGCATGGCAGGTCGCGCAATGGGCTTGGGCAAGGGTGCGACCAAACTCAATGGCTTGTTTATGTGTAGCGGGGGTGGTTGCAGAAGCAGGTGAAACAAGGCACCCGACAAGACACATGCTCAATCCCAATCGTGCCAACATAATTGTGCCCTCGCTCTCGCTCCAGATGCGTTCTTTGTGGTGCCAACTTCCCACCTTTGGCCTCGGCTGTCTATGCCGACGCGTCGAACTGTACCCACTAATCATGGGTGGCAAAACCGTCAAAATACTGTCATCCTACGGACATAGCTGCATGCCAGCTTAAAGTGACCGCTTCGTCTCAAGATCATGAAAAGTCCCTATGCCTGAAAGTTCGCCTGAACCTACTGCCCCGAATTGGCCCGTTATTGCGACCATTCTTGGTGTGTTGTTTGTCGCATTTGGCTTGATTTATGGCCTGACTCAAAATGTCGCGTTGACGCTGTCAGGTACCCTTGGGGTTGGACTGGCCTTGGCGATTGGCTGGTGGCTGGGCACAGACACGATTAGCAGCGTTTTGGAAAGGAAAAACCTTGTCGGGCAGGGTTCTACGGCCGGCACAACCAGCCCCGACGGCGGTGGAGAAGTTGCTGCAACGAGTTTGGTGCGCGATGCCGTGCGCTTTGCCCGCGCCGCGATTGAGGCAACGCCGAACCCAGTTCTCATTGTCGATTCAGCCGGTCGTCTTGTCGGCACCAATCAAGCCTCCCGAGATCGCTTTTCGATTGATGCGGGCCAAATTCGCTTTAGCGCCGTGATTCGCAGGCCGAATCTGGTCGATGCCGTCAGCGATGTGTTTAAGACCGGGGTGACACGCACGCTATCGATTGAGAGCCGGGTGCCGGTTGACCGCTATGAGCGCGTTTCGATTGCGGCTTTTGAAGCTGATCAAGAGCGCTTTGTCCTCTTATCTATTCAGGACGAGACAGAGGCTCGCATGTCAGAGCGCATGCGCGCTGACTTCTTGGCCAATGCCAGTCACGAATTGCGCACCCCATTGGCGGGGATCATTGGCTTTATTGAGACTTTGCGGGGGCCGGCCCGCGAAGACGCTGTGGCGCGTGATCGGTTTTTAGAGATCATGCACCTTCAGGCTGATCGCATGAGCCGCTTGATCTCTGACTTGCTTAGTTTGTCGCGCATTGAGCTTAATGAGCACGTTGCACCAACCGCGCGGTCCGACTTTGCCGCCGCCGTGCAAGAAATCGTTGAAAGCCTGCCACCAGACAAGCAAAAGCGTA
>JAJTGP010000137.1 GCA_021299265.1 Hyphomonadaceae bacterium
CTAGGCCCGCATCAACGATCATGACATGGACTTTGTTTTCATGCTTGGTTGCAATCGCGTCAGGACCAAGTGGCGTGCCCTCTGGGCCTTTAAGATTGAGCGTAACAGTAACGGGTTGGCCCACCACTGGAGGCTGGCTGGTGACCAAAGTGAGCGCAGCATCCTTCGCCTCAGCACTGGTCGCAGCACTAGCTTCAGCCTTTGGCGCATCGGTCTTGGCTGCCCCGCCTTGACCACAAGCGGCAAGGCCAAGAACAAGGGAGGAAATCGCCATAAGGGCGAGGATGCGGGTGGTTTGATGTGTCTTTTGCATATTAGAATGCCTCCTGAGCTTGGCCTGCATCACGGTCTGCGATCAGGCGGTCAAGGGATGGGCGCCCGAATAGAGCAAACAGGATGGGGGTAACGACAGCATCGAGAAGCGTAGCTGATATTAGACCGCCAAAGATAGTGACCGCGACGGGTTGTAAGATTTCCTTACCCGGTTCCCCCGCCCCTAAGATCAAGGGGATGAGCCCTAGTCCAGTGGCAAGAGCTGTCATCAAAACGGGCGTAAGACGCTCCAACGTTCCGCGCACAATCAGTGCCTCGCCAAAGCTTTCGCCTTCTTGAAGGGCGAGGTTCAGATAGTGGCTAATCTTCAAAATGCCATTGCGCGCCGCGATGCCTGTGAGGGTTACAAAACCAACGAGAGTCGCAACCGAGATGGGCAAGTTGGCTATCCAAAGAGCAGCAACCGAACCTACCAAGGCCATGGGTATTCCACCCATGACAATCCACGCCAAAGTGGCTGAGCGGTAGCGTGTGTACAGTAGCGCAAAGATCAACGCGAAAGACACCAGCGATAGACCGCCAATTGTTGCGGTTGCGGCCGCTTGTGCTTCAAACTGACCTTCCAATCGATAAAAACCGCCTTCTGGCAACGGGGTTGCTGCAGTTGCTTCATTGATGGCCGCTGTGATGGCCCCTAAATTAGCACCCGGTGCCAGATTGGCCTGGACGACAATCCGGCGCTTACCATTTTCGCGTGCGATTTGGTTGGGGCCGTCGGATTCAACGACAGTTGCAAGTGTCGACAAAGGGACTGGTCCCTTTGGCGTTTCAATCAATGTGGCAGCCAAGCCTTGGGTGGTGCGGGCATTATCGTCAAGCCGGATCACCACATCATAGCGGCGGGTGCCGTCGATAACGTTTGATACCACTTTACCGCCTGACAACATGTCCAAGGCTTCCATGATTTGTGTCGCACTTGCCCCATAAGTTGCGGCGCGTTGATAGTCGATTTGCACGTCCAATTGGGGAACACGCACGATTTTCTCGACCCGAACATCAACAAGTCCCTCAATCGCTGACATGCGCGTCCGCAGAGCTTCTGCCGCAACGCGTGCGCCATCTTGATCCTCGGCAAATACCTTCACGGCAACAGGCGAGGTAACGCCCGACAGCATGTGATCAATGCGGTGAGCCAACGGTCCGCCAATGCCAACACTGGCTGGGAGAGGTGCCAGCACTTTGCGGATATCGGCCATTACGTCTTCGCGCTTATGGGCCGACAGGCCTGGCTTCAGCTTGATATCGAGTTCGTTGGAATGCACACCTTCGGCATGTTCATCCAGTTCTGCGCGCCCGGTACGTCGGCTTACGCTGTCAACGCCATCAACACTTTGGATCAAACGCTCTGCCGTGGCGCCAACGCGAGCACTTTCTTCAAGGCTGATACCCGGCTGCAAGACGATGCTGGCCAGCAATGTGCTTTCGTTGAAGGCTGGCAGGAAAGCGCGTGGCAGAAACGCTGCTGCACCCAGTGCAATGATCGCTAAGATAGCCGCGCCTGAAACCACGGCTTTACCGCGTGAAAACCCCCATTCAAGGGCTGCCTTGTTCCATCGTTTTAACGTAGCTACAATGAATGTATCTTTTTCTTCGTGCAAGGATTTAGCGTTGGACAAAAGCCAATGGCACAATACCGGCGTGACTGTCATCGAGATAAACAGACTGGCGAGGATCGACACTACATAAGCAACGCCCAAAGGCTGGAATAATTTGCCCTCGATGCCGCTTAAAAAGAACATTGGCAAAAATACGAGAATGATGATCATTGTTGCGTAAACAATGCCCGAACGAACCTCGCCGACGGCATTCGCGATCACAAGTAAAGGCGCTTTTGGTTCGTCGGCCTGTCGGTTTTGCTTCAAGCGGCGATAGACGTTTTCTACACCGACGACTGCATCATCCACCAATGAACCTGCCGCAATGGCCAGTCCGCCCAGCGTCATTGTATTGATAGATAGCCCCATAGCGAAAAACACCAAAGCTGTTACCATAAATGACAAGGGTAAAGCGATGAGCGATATGGCGGTTGTGCGCACATTCAACAAAAACGCAAACAAGATCACCGCCACCACAATGGCAGCTTCTATTATCGCTTTTTGCAAAGTTGAGATTGAGGCTTCGATGAAGTCAGCTTGGCGCATTTGCACGCGGTCGGCTTTTATGCCCGCTGGCAAGCTCTTGGTTATTTCTGCCAATGCCGCTTCAACAGCTTGCGTCACTTTAACCGTATCAGCACCGGGTTGCTTTTGCACCCCGATCATAACGGCTGGCCCACCGCGATAACCTGCGTCTCCACGCCGGAACCGTGCACCAAAATCCACATTGGCAAGGCTCGATAGCGGCACACTGCTGCCTGTTGCTGTTGTAACAGGCAGTGTCGCCAAATCAGCCAATTTGGTCGTTTTAGCCAGCCCGCGGATCACAAACTCTTGTCCGTTCTGATCGATAAAGCCACCTCCCGCATTCTGGGAGAACCCTGTGACGGCTCCTTCAAGGCCTTCCAGAGTTACACCCAATTGCGCCATACGTGCCGTATCGGGGGCGATGCGAAACTGACGCACTTGCCCGCCAATGGGAATAACTTGCGCCACACCGGGGATCGTCAAGAGGCGTGGACGGATTTGGAAATCTGCAATTTCACGGGCTAACTTTGGATCGGCATCACCATAGGGAATCGCAACCAGCATGATCTCGCCCATGATAGACGTAACGGGCCCCATAGCGGGGGCATGGTCTACATTGCCCATGCTTTCTTTGGCTAGGGCCAAACGCTCGGAGACTTGTTGGCGCGCTTTAAAGATTTCTGCTGCCCAGTTGAACTCTACATAGACAAGGGACAATCCAACACCCGATACAGAACGCACGCGTTCTACGCCGGGAATACCGCTCATCGCGTTTTCCAAGGGCTGACTAATCAGGGCTTCCACTTCGGGCGGTGCCATACCGCCTGCTTCGGTCATGATGGTAACGGTTGGCTTATTGAGGTCAGGCAACACGTCCACCGGTAGGCGTGTGATGGACAGCCCGCCAAATAACATGAGAGCAAGTGCAGCAAAAAGAACAAGAATTCGGTTACGCAGCGAGACATTAACAATGGTATCGAACATGCACCCGCCCCCCTATCGCACTTGCGCCAGCAGCGGACTGCCAGCAACAACAATACGTTGGCCTGCGCTCAAGCCGCTTGTCACGAGCACGCGGTCAGCATCCAGATCGGTGACGACCACCGCAACGGGTGCGAAGGTCTCGGCACTCTTTTTCACAAAAACAATAGCCTGACCGTTAGCACCGCGCGCGACCGCTAAGCGTGGTACAGCGATCCCAGAATTAGGAACGCTACTGCCTGCAAACACCGTCACAGGTTCGCCCGCGCGCAAACCATCGCTTAGCTCAATCAGAAAGCGGATGGGGGCCGAGCCATTGATCAGCGATAGACCGGCCCCTTGGCGCAACAATGTCATAGTTCGGCCGTCAGCTGTGCGGGCGGTTGCTTGCCCGCCAATACCAGCAGCAGTGGAACCATTTGCTTGGGCCTCCACCAATAAGCGCGACGGGTTGACGATGGTGAACAATGTCTCGCCCGACGCTACGACTTGTCCTTGGCTAACGGAGACGGCAGACACAATTCCAGACACAGGGGCACGCGCAATTTCACTCGATGATGACAGGCGCGTCAAAGCTGCCTGCCGCGCCCTCAATCCATTCAGAGTCGACTGTGTTTCGGCCCTATCGGCCGCTATTTGTGCTTGAATGGCGCGTACTTCGATGGTTGCCGCCTCAATTTCCCGCGCGGGAACTACCCCCTCAAGTCTTTCTAAACGCGCCAAACGCTGTTGAGCTGCATGCAGCCTAACACGAATTTCAGCTGCGCCACCGTTGTCGGAAAGGCGCGCAGCCCGGCTCTGCGCCAGAGCTGATTCTTGCGCCAGTAATCCTTGATCTGCGACCAAGGCTGTCCGAGCGCCGGGATCAAAACCCGGCGTAATCATCGCCATCGCTTGACCCCGACCAACACTGTCCCCCAAAGCTGGCAAATTGCCAGACACACGCCCGCCAATTTGGGATTGCACGACGCCCGACGCATTGGGGTCTGGAATCACAATACCATTAAGCGTCAGCGTCTGAGTAGAATTGGTCGTCGCGCCGACAATTGTGCGCAGCCCAATCAAGCGCTGCATCGACTTTGGTGCACTCAGATCGCCATTGCCCAAGCGCGATGCTTGGTCTGGGGACGCTCCTGCGGGGCCAGCCGCTTCTTCACCGTGATCATGCCCAGCGCCCGCAATAACTGGATGGGGCGCAACGCCCAAACCGACTAAGCTCATACCAGCTAAAACGCCAATACTCGCCAGAGCTGCCGTGCGTCGGCGGCGCATCAAAACAAGACCGCCACCAACAACGACCAAGGCCAGCGCACCGCCACCCAAGAGCCACATCGAAGGAAAGCCTGATTTTTCGTCAACATGGACCGCGACATCGCTGACTACCAAAGTCGCACCCAACAACACGGGGTTGCCAGCACCTGTGATATTAAGACCAATGGGGTAATTGCCTGCTTTGTCGGCTTCGGGAAAAGGTACATTATATGTGCCATCAGCAGCAGCCGTTGCGACAACCTTACGGCCAGCAATGGTCAATGCAATCTTGGCGCCGGGAACTGGCGCATTGGTTGCCCAATCATCAAGCCAGATTTTCAGCGCATCACTTTGAACGCGCCCGACAACTTCAAAGCGATCGTTCGCAGCTTCAAAACTGGGTAAAGCGGGACCAGCTGCGGTAGTGGCGCCTCCAGCTTCTCCGTGATCGTCTGATGCACTTACAGTTGAAAAAGGAACTAAGCTGCTTAGCAACACAGCCGTCAGGGACATAGCGCTTGAGCCGCGCATCAATTTAGTGAATTTCATGGGAGGAGACCTTGTGTTTGGTTAAATTGAGACACCGCAGCGCCTATCTCAACGCGGGCAAGCGCATCTGCGCGCTGCGCATCGGACAGAAGTCCTCGCGCCCGTAATTCTTCGAAAAATGAAAGTTCGCCTTCAGCGCGACCTTTGAGCGTCAAGGCGAGAGCTTCTGACGCGGCCTCGCGCCGGATTTGCGCACTTAACTGAGCGCTACGCGCGCCTGCCAATCGCGCAACGGCTTCATTGCGTGCCGTTTCAATCGCCCGCTTTTGTGCCTCAGCACGGGCCAAAGCAGATGTGGCACGTGCTTGAAGCGTCGTCGCCTCAGCGCCACCCGATGGTGTTGCTCCAAATGGACGCGAGACGCGCACACCCGTAGATGTCAGCGTCGTATCGCCCGACAACCCACGTTCCGCGCGCACATCCAAACCAACCCGCCACGCAGGAGCAGCTTGAAGACGCACTAACCTAGCTTGCTTATCGAGAGATTCAGCTTCGGCGCGAAGAGCCAGTACACTTGGATGATTATCGGCTTCCAGTGCGCCAGGGGCTTCGATCGGCAGGTTATTTGGTATCTCGCCAACGAGGCCCTCCAACGTTGCACGCGCTTGGGCCAGCGTCCCTTCCGCCAGTGCCAAACGTGCTTTGACCTCCGCATTGGTAGCTTGCGTCTGGAGAAGATCAAGCCGCGCCATTTCGCCTGCGGTGACCAAGCGCTCGATATTATTGGCGAGGTTTTGGTTTGAGCTCACTTGATCTGAAAGCACGCCAACTTCAGCAGCGGCGCGCCTATAGGCCCACCATGCTGTGCGAACATTTCCTGCGACTTCAAGCTTTGCGACGTCATTTTGGCGTGCGGCAGATGCCATCAAACCGCTAGATATAGCGCGCAAACTGTTACGCTCGCCTCGCCTCCAAAGCGAAGCCGTAACCCCAGCTTCCACCTCTCGATACCCTTTTCCAGATCCAATAAGGTCCTGACGCAGCGTGCCGTCGACCTCAAAAGTGCCTGGCAGAGTGCGTTGCGCCAAGGCAGCCTGCGCTTGCCCAGCTTTACGTGCGGCTTCTGCATCGGCACCCGCCGCGGTGCGTGCGAACGCGGTGTCTACCAATGTGGCCCACGCCATCTGGCTAGTATGACTTGCGCTAACACCCACGGGTGCCGCACTAGCTTGCGCCAAAGCCAAGCTGGGAATTGACGAAACAACCGCCAAACCCACTAAACATGACGCCAGAGCGCGCCACTTATATTTATTTCTCATTGAAGCCCAAAGCTCCTTAATCCAGTCCAAACAGAAAGCCCAATCGTGAAACGATCAGGCGCAATTGTGGCGTGGATTAAGGGCGGGGCGGGCGCAGAAGCGCGTTGGGCGCTTGGTCGGGAACGCCAG
>JAJTGP010000076.1 GCA_021299265.1 Hyphomonadaceae bacterium
CCTCAATCTGAAAGTCATAAAACAACTGGGCCGATACTTCTTGATGTCCCATCATCACCAGATCCCCCGCAAATCAATGAAACCAGTGAATCATGACCCGCAAACCCTGACAACGACGAGTTTTTCAACAATATCCGCCAGCTTAAGACAAAAAGCCTTCCTGCTGCCTTGCTCCAAAGCGGCCATTCTTTGGCCCAGACTGCCACCACCAAAGCGTAAGGCGACGAATTGGAAGGCTTCAGAGAATCCGCGCGAAACTTGCAACACCTTTTGCGGACGGCAGCAAAGTTGAAAGCGGGGGCACCGCGACGTCTTTCACCTGAGTGATTTCCACATCGCTACCATTCCCAAACACGGCTTCCATAGTTTGCACGCAGATTTTCACAGACTCGTCGGCCAGCATATACCAGACTTGTTTGGCCTCCTTGCGCGTGCTGACAAGGTCGGCACGGCGCAATTCGGCGAGTTGTTGGCTGAGGGCAGGTTGAGTGATGCCCGTGGCGTCACCGATTTCGGCCACATTGCGCTCGCGGTTAAGGAGGCAGCTCAGGATCATGAGGCGTTGGGGTTGAGCGTAAATCTTAAGCTTTTCGGACACACTGGCCGCAAGCTCGCGGTCTTGAAAAAAGGCGGTCATGGGAGTGTTCTGCAGAACCAGTCTGCGCCTTCGTCAGGGGTGATAATACCGTCAGCAGGGGGTGCCAAAAGGGGCATGCCCGGTTGCCAGCCCTCAGGCGCAAACCCCTTGCCATCCTCAACCGTTTTTAAGGCGCGCACCAGTCGCAGCATTTCGTCGGCGGATCGCCCCACATTGTGAGGATAAATGGTGATTGCCCGAACAATCCCTTTGGGGTCGATAAAGTAGGCAGCGCGCATCGCCATTGCATCCTTGCTTGCTGGATCCAGCATCCCATAGGCGTGACCAATCACCATGCTGGGGTCTTCTACTACCGGAAACTCAACTTTGACGGCGAAGTTTGCCTCGATGGCGCGAACCCAAGCCAAATGGGAATAGAGGCTGTCGACTGACAATCCGACCAGCGCGCAATCCAACGCATCAAACTCCTTTTGTCGTTTTGCAAGCCCGACAAATTCTGTGGTGCATACCGGCGTAAAGTCGGCGGGGTGTGAGAAGAAGATAAGCCATCGCCCGCGATAGGAAGACAGCCTTAATTCACCTTTCGTAGAGCGCGCCACAAAATCGGGCGCAAGGTCGCCGATCCGCACGGCAGGGGCCAAATTCATTTGATCTACAACAATCATGTTTCCCGCTTTCTGGTCAAAATAGTACCTGACAAAGCCCCTTGACGCAAGTTATTATATCAGTTACATGATTTATGTAAATAATATATCGAAGGAGACTCACATGACTGATCTCGCACTTACAAAGGCCAGCGCCCAAGTTGTCGCGGCACAGGCTGGCATTCCTTTGATCAAGGCTTTTTTCGACCTGCCGACAAACACCGTCAGCTATGTGGTGCATGATACGGCAACCTCGCGGGCCGCGATTATCGATAGCGTGTTGGATTTTGATCCAGCATCGGGGCGCACAACTTACACATCCGCGGATGCGATTATCGCCTATGTTGGCGAGCATGCGTTGACGATTGACTGGCTACTAGAAACGCACGCGCATGCTGACCATTTGTCCGCTGCACCCTATTTGCAACAAAAGCTGGGCGGCAAAATCGCCATCGGGGCGCACATTACCTCTGTTCAGCAGGTCTTTGGAAAATTGTTTAACGCGGGCAGTGAATTCGTCCGCGATGGATCGGACTTCGACCAGCTTTGGAATGATGGTGATCATTTCAAGATTGGCAATCTGGAAGTAACCGTCCTTCATGTTCCTGGCCACACACCAGCCTGCATCGCTTACGTGATTGGTGATGCGGTCTTTGTTGGCGATACGATGTTTATGCCGGACTATGGGACTGCGCGGGCTGATTTTCCCGGTGGTGACGCGCGAACCTTGTATCGCTCTGCACGGCGCTTGCTTTCATTGCCGCCGGAGACGCGCTTGTTTATGTGCCACGATTATCTGCCAGCCGGACGTGACGACTATGTCTGGGAATCGACTGTGGAGGCCGAGCGCAAGGCCAACGTCCATATTCATGACGGCAAAACTGAGGATGAATTTGTGACCATGCGAGAGGCACGTGATGCAACCTTGCCGATGCCCCGCCTGATCATGCCATCGGTTCAAGTCAATATGCGTGCCGGGCATATGCCTGCCGCGGAAGACAATGGCGTCACGTACCTCAAGATCCCGGTGAATGCAGTATGATCCCCGGATTTCCACATGCGATGCCGATTGAAGGCTTTATCGGCGGCTTGTTGATTGGGCTAGCTGCAGCCATCATGCTGCTAGGCTTAGGCCGGATTGCCGGTGTGAGTGGTCTTGCTGCGCGCGCAACCGGCATTGCCGATACGGGCGCGCCGCGCGGCATTGCCTTGGCTTTTGTCATAGGTCTGCCACTGGGCGCTTTCCTCATCGCAACATTAGCGGGCGGGGTAACAACGAAGTTCCCGGTCTCGATATGGCCCTTGATTATCGGCGGGCTGTTAGTTGGCTTTGGAACCCGCCTCGGCTCTGGGTGCACCAGTGGCCATGGCGTTTGTGGCATGTCGCGCCTTTCCCCACGTTCGCTGGTTGCAACAGCTTTGTTCATGGCCAGTGGCTTTGCAACAGTCGCACTGCTGCGACTTGGAGGTTTTTTATGAAACCGATCGTCGTTTCCCTCGTATCTGGCGCTTTATTTGGTGCAGGCTTGGCATTCTCGGGCATGGCTGACCCTGCCCGTGTGCAAGGCTTTTTGGACCTATTTGGTAATTGGGACCCAACTCTGGCCTTCGTCATGGGCGGTGCCCTGATTCCGATGGCAATTGCTTGGATCATAAAAGGCAAATTGCACGCCCCGCTGGCAGCGCCCGTGTTTGACCTGCCAACCAGCACAAAACTGGATCGCCCATTGGCTTTAGGAAGTCTTCTTTTTGGCTTGGGATGGGGAATATCCGGGCTGTGCCCCGGCCCCGCCCTTGCTGATCTTGGTGTGGTGCCCTTAGCCGTAATGCCCTTCGTCGTAGCGATGTTCACGGGCATGGCCCTGCATCGTTTTCTTCCCCAACTCACGCAGCAAAAAGGTGCCTCGCAATGATCAAGAATATGGGCAATCTCGACCGCATCATTCGTCTCACCATTGTTCTGGCAATTGGTGCAGCCTTTGCGCTGGGTAAAATCTCTGGCGTCTTAGCGCTAGTCTTGGGCGTCGTAGGGCTTGCGTTTCTGTTGACCAGTTTAGTCGGAACCTGCCCGATTTACCTGCCGTTTGGTCTCTCAACCCGCCTCAAAAAAGCAAACTAAGCACATAAGTGCCCCGGAGGAACGCGCCATGATTATTAAGCAAATCGCTCCGGGACTCTCGGTCTCCGGCCAGCTTACCCCTCAAGACATCGCGGACGCGGCTTCGCAAGGCTTTAAGTCCATTATCTGCAACCGTCCTGATGGCGAAGAAGCGGGCCAGCCTAGCGCTGTCAATCTTGGCGAGCAGGCCAAGGCGTTAGGTCTGAGTTTCACCTACATCCCCGTAACACCGGGCTCCATTACCAACGACGATGGCGATAAAATGCGCACGGCATTGGCAGCCATGCCCGCACCTGTTTTAGCATTTTGCCGCTCTGGCGCGCGTTCAACCAAATTGTGGGAAATGGCACAAAATGCCCCTGCCCCCACGGGCACGACAAAAACCTATGACATTGTGATTGTGGGCGGCGGTAGTGCTGGAATCGCGACCGCAGCAAGCATCTTAAAGCGTGCTTCCGGCCTTTCCGTCGCGATTATCGAACCCAGCGACGATCACTATTACCAACCCGGCTGGACGATGGTCGGTGCGGGCGTATTCTCAGCAGAGTTCACCAAGCGCAGCGAGAAATCGGTGATGCCCCGTGGCGTTGACTGGATTAAAGGTGCCGCGGCTAGCTTTGCCCCTGAGGCCAATCAGGTTGCCTTAGAAGACGGGCGTATTCTGACCTATCGCGCGCTGGTGGTCTGCCCTGGGATCAAGCTGGATTGGGATGCAATTGAGGGCTTGCGTGAAACGCTAGGGAAAAACGGCGTCACCTCCAATTATCGCTATGATTTGGCACCCTATACCAATCGACTGGTCAAAGATCTCAAGGGTGGACGTGCCTTATTCACCCAACCACCCATGCCAATTAAATGTGCCGGCGCGCCCCAAAAATCCATGTACTTATCTTGCAGCAATTGGGAGAAAGCAGGCGTTCTAAGCAAAATTGACGTGCAATTCCACAACACTGGCGCGGTCTTGTTTGGCGTTGCCGCCTATGTTCCTGCCCTGATGGACTATGTGGAGCGCTATAATGCGCATTTGAATTTTGAATCGAAGCTCGTCGCAATCAACGGCCCTGAAAAAACAGCGACCTTTGAACAAAAGCGCGACGGCAACGTCACCCGTGTCGAGGAAAAATTTGACATGATTCATGTCGTGCCGCCTCAAACTGCGCCGGACTTTATCAGGAATAGCCCCTTGGCCGCCCCAAACGGTTTTGTTGAGGTCAATGAAGCAACTTTGCAACACGTGCGCTATCCCAATATTTTCGGGCTTGGCGACGCGTGTTCGGCTTCAAATGCCAAGACGATGGCGGCAGCACGCAAACAAGCACCCGTGGTGGCCGTCAATGTGTTGGCTCGGCTCGACCGGAAAGATCCTGTCGCCGATTATGACGGATACGGGAGCTGCCCACTAACGGTTGAGCAAGGCAAGATCGTGCTGGCTGAATTTGGCTATGGCGGCAAACTTTTACCCAGTTTCCCGAATTGGTTAATCGACGGCACCAAGCCATCGCGCCTGTCCTGGCTACTCAAAGACACAATATTACCGCCTATTTATTGGCATGGGATGTTGAAGGGCCGCGAATGGATGGCAGAACCACACAAGATTGGTAGCTGACATGCGTGGTCTCACAACTGGACTGGCCCGATATCTCCCCATCCTTGATTGGGCGCGCAATTATAATGGGACAACTCTAACCAGCGATGTTGTAGCAGCTCTGATCGTGACGATCATGCTGATACCTCAAAGCATTGCTTATGCGATGTTGGCAGGACTGCCGCCCGAAGTCGGGCTCTATGCGTCGATCGCACCAATCATTGCCTATGCAGTCTTTGGCACGAGTAAGGTTTTGGCCGTTGGACCTGTGGCGGTTATCTCATTGATGACTCTAACCGCAGCGGGCAAAATAGCGCCTGCTGGCAGTGCAGAGTTCATTGCGGCAGCTTTGATACTGGCATTCCTGTCAGGTGCGATCCTGATCGCGATGGGTGTCCTGCGGCTTGGGTTTCTTGCAAATCTCCTATCCCATCCGGTTGTCTCAGGCTTTATCACTGCCAGCGGCATCATCATCGCGACCAGCCAGCTTAAGTCTATCCTTGGCATCGAAGCCCATGGCGACGCCCTACCTGAATTGGTCCAGACTCTGGCGCAGAATATCGCTGATACCAATCTGCCGACCCTGATTATTGGCGTGTTGTCGACGGCGTTTCTATTCTGGGTGCGCAAGGGCTTAAAGCCTTTGCTTGTCGGCTTTGGCTTGGCACCACGCCCTGCGGATTTGATCGCAAAAGCTGGCCCGATTGCGGCGGTTGCCGTCTCGACACTCGCCGTAATCTTCTTGGATTTAGAGGCAAAAGGCGTGAAGGTTGTCGGGACCATTCCGCAAAGCCTGCCGCCTTTAACAATGCCGCTATTTGATCTTGCGCTTTGGCAAAGCCTAGCTGTGCCTGCTCTACTTCTCTCGGTGATCGGCTTTGTTGAAAGCGTCTCAGTTGCTCAAACTCTGGCGGCAAAAAAGCGCCAACGGATTGTGCCAGACCAAGAACTGATCGGCCTAGGCGCCGCCAATATTGCAGCCAGCTTTAGTGGTGGCTATCCCGTCACAGGCGGCTTTGCCCGCTCGGTGGTAAACTTTGATGCGGGTGCAGAGACCCCAGCGGCAGGTGTGTTTACGGCAATCGGCATTTTGATCGCTGCATTATTTCTAACGCCCCTGCTCTATTCGCTGCCGATCGCGACACTGGCCGCAACCATCATTGTAGCCGTGCTCAGTCTGGTGGACTTCAAAACACCACGGACCATTTTTGCCTATTCTAAGTCAGACTTTGCCGCGATGATGGCGACAATTTTGGTGACGCTGACTATGGGCGTTGAGCCCGGTGTGATTGCTGGCGTCAGTCTCAGCTTGGCTTTGTTCTTGTGGCGCGCATCTAGACCCCATGCCGCGATTGTTGGCCGCGTTCCCGGCACAGAGCATTTTCGCAATGTGTTGCGTCACACAGTTATCACCGATCCGCATATTCTAACGATCCGCATCGATGAGAGCTTGACCTATCTGAATGCGCGTTGGTTGGAGGAGTTCATCTCTGAACAAGTCGCGCTGCATCCAAGCCTTAAGCACTTGATCTTGATGTGCTCGGCCGTAAACGCGATTGATGCCTCAGCGCTTGAAAGCGTGGAAGCGATCAATCATCGCCTCAAAGACGGTGCAATCAAATTGCACCTCTCGGAAGTTAAGGGCCCTGTCATGGATGCCCTCAAACGCTCCCATTTCCTGCACGAGCTGACAGGAAAGGTATGGCTTTCACAGAATGAGGCCTTTGAGGGCCTTCTGGGAGAGACAGTCCCCACAGAGGAAAACCCTCTCCGATAGGACATCAAAACAGCTTGAACATCATCAACTCCTCCTCCGCAACAACAAAGGAAAAGACAATGACTCTCCATATCGGCGATATCGCCCCTGACTTTCAGACAGAAACGCAAAATGGCCCAATCAGCTTTCACGAATGGGCAGGCGATGCTTGGGTGTTTTTCTTTAGTCACCCGGCAGACTTTACCCCAGTTTGCACTACCGAAATGGGCCGTACCGCCCAGTTGGCGGCCGAGTTTGCAAAGCGCAACACAAAACCCTTGGGACTTTCGACCGACACCGCCGAAGAGCACCTCAAGTGGATCGCCGATGTGAATGAAACCCAGCACACGGATTTGCAATTTCCGATTCTGGCCGATGCCGATCTCTCGATTGCGCGCATGTACGATATGATCCACCCCGAACAAAGCGAAACTGCCGCGGTTCGTTCAGTGTTCATCATTGATCCGGCCAAGCGGATCCGCCTGACCATGACCTATCCCATGAGTGTTGGCCGCAATTTCGATGAAATCCTCCGCGTGATCGACGCGCTTCAAATGAGCGACAAGCATCGGATTGCGACTCCTGCTGATTGGGCTGTGGGAAAAGACGTCATCATCCCACCTTCGATTAAGGATGAAGAAGCAAAAGCGCTCTTTCCACAAGGTTGGACAACCCTAAAGCCTTACTTGCGCACAACCAGCATCAAATAGGCATCCATAACAGAAGGCAGGGATTGTCATGTTAGACCAAGAGTGGGCGATTATTCTCGCTCGAATTCAATTTGCGTTCACCGTGAGTTTCCACTTTATTTTTCCTGCCTTCTCTATTGGCTTAGCGAGCTTCTTGGCTGTTCTCGAAGGCCTTTGGTTAAAAACCGGGGAAGGCGTTTATGCCAATCTCTACCGCTATTGGTTGAAGATCTTTGCCGTAGTGTTTGCGATGGGCGTCGTGAGCGGCATTGTCATGTCCTATCAATTTGGCACCAATTGGTCGGTGTTTTCTGACAAGGCAGGGCCGGTGATTGGCCCCCTGATGGCTTACGAAGTCTTGACCGCCTTCTTCCTAGAGGCAGGGTTTCTGGGTGTCATGCTATTCGGCATTAATAAAGTGGGCCGTAAGCTCCATTTTGTCGCGACATTGGCAGTGGCGCTGGGCACATTTGTTTCGGCCTTTTGGATTTTATCGGTCAATAGCTGGATGCAAACGCCTGTTGGCTATGAGATGGGTGCGAATGGCCAATTTTTGCCCGGTGACAGCTGGCTAACGATCATTTTCAACCCTAGTTTCCCCTTCCGCTTGGTCCACACCGTGCTCGCCGCCTACCTGACGACGGCTTTTGCTGTTGGGGCTGTGGGTGCCTTTCACCTTTTGAACGATCACCGAAACCCCGGTGCACGCAAAATGTTCTCAATGGCGATGTGGATGGCCGCCATCGTCGCCCCTCTCCAAGTGGTCGCAGGGGACTTTCATGGAATAAACACGCTGGAACATCAGCCGGCCAAAGTCATGGCAATGGAGGGGCATTATGACAGCCACCCCGACGGCGCGCCGCTGATTTTGTTCGGCATCCCAAACAGCAAAGAAAAGCGCGTTGACTATGCTATCCAAATTCCAAAGGCATCGTCTTTAATCCTAAAGCATGATCTCAATGAACCATTGGCAGGCCTTGATACCATCCCTGATCAGGATGAACCCCCCGTCCCTATCGTGTTTTGGTCTTTCCGTATTATGGTGGGCTTGGGCATTGGTATGGTGGGTATTGGCCTTTGGAGCTTGATTGCACGTGCGCGCAAAAAACTCTACGATTGGCCGTGGCTGCACCGCGCTGCCCTTGCAATGGGGCCAAGCGGCTTTATCGCCGTTCTTGCTGGCTGGGTCACTACAGAAGTCGGGCGACAACCCTTTACAATTTACGGTGTGCTGCGGACGAGCCAAAGCGCCTCGCCCTTGGACGCGCCTGCGGTTGCCGTATCATTGCTCGCATTTGTCGTGGTCTACTTCGCCGTTTTCGGCATGGGGATTTGGTACATCACACGCTTGATGAAAAAACCACCCGAGGCACATGAAAAGCCTCTCGATGACGCGCCAATTCGCAGCTCCGGTATAACCCCTGTAATGGCGGTTCTAGAAGGATCTTCATCATGATCGACCTCACAGTCATCTGGGCTGGCATCATCGGCTTTGCCATAATCGCCTATGTTGTCATGGACGGATTTGACCTTGGCATTGGCATTTTGTTTCCCTTCTTCAAGGTTGGCAAAGACCGCGACACTGCCATGAACAGCATTGCACCTGTATGGGATGGTAACGAGACGTGGCTCGTCATGGGTGTTGGCGGGTTATTGGCCGCTTTTCCATTGGCCTATGCTATCATTCTTCCAGCCTTGTACGCCCCAATGATCGCTATGTTATTGGGGCTGATTTTTCGCGGTGTTGCATTTGAGTTTCGCTGGCGCGACCCTGCGCATCAGGCTTTCTGGGATAAAGCCTTCACCACGGGCTCAATTATCGCAACCTTTGCGCAGGGTGTCGCCCTTGGTGCCTTACTACAAGGGATCAGCGTTACTGGCCGCGCTTACTCAGGCGGCTGGTGGGAATGGCTATCACCATTTAGCCTTATAACGGGCGTTGGCTTATTGGTAGGCTACGCACTTTTGGGTGCATGTTGGCTCAACTGGAAGACTGAAGGAGGATTGCAGCGCCAAGCCGTAACTTATGCAGGACGTCTTGGCATTGCACTGCTCGTCATGATCACGATCATCAGCCTTGGCACACTCACGCTTGAGGCAAAATATTATGAACGGTGGCTCAGTTTCCCGAGCATTATTGCAACCGCGCAAGTTCCTTTGGCATCCATTATCGTCACCTTTCTGTTTTACCGTAGCCTGTCACAGAAGAAAGATGCCCAACCCTTTATGTGGGCGTTGGCGTTATTTGGCTTGTGTTTGGTGGGGCTGGGCGTCTCGATCTGGCCCGATATCATTCCAGCACGCGTAACCATCTGGGAAGCCGCAGCACCCCATCGTAGCCAAGTCTTTATGCTTGTGGGTGCCGCTATCATGATACCCATAATATTGGCCTATACCGCTTGGTCTTACTGGGTGTTTCGCGGCAAAGTCGGCGCGGAGGGATATCACTAGTGCCAAAATCACTCAAACAATTCTTATGGTTTGCCACGATCTGGACAGTCAGCGTGGCATCCCTAACCCTCGTATCGTTCGCAATCCGGGCGGTTCTGCACTAGGCTGATTGCTTAACCCAAGCAGAAAGCCGCATGTGATATGGTTTGCCGCTACCAAAGGATTTGGATAACTTCCCAGTTCTTGATCTGAGCTATGGCAGCTTACCTTGAAACAAGTTCCAAACCCGCCATTCTCTTTTCGGCCAAGTTCTGCCGAAATTCCGACACGCTCAATTACGCCAGCTGTAGCCGTGCAAGATTTTAAAGCTGGCATAAGAAATCAGTTATTGACACGCGTGAAAGTCCTGTCGACCTTGGTTAATACAACGATGGATCAGGTACATGAAAGCGATAAGTGGATTAGACGAACACGGAAACCTGCGGCATGGCCCTTTCTGTGCGTTATTCAAAAACGGCGAAGTCTCTTGTGAGGGTGCATTTAAGAACGGCAAGAAGACTGGCAAATGGTCTTATTTTTTGGCCAATGGTAAGCTGAAGGCGGTCGGCGAATATCAGGACGATATCATTGTTGGGAATTGGCGATGGTATCGCGAGAATGGTGAAGTTATGCAAACAGGATGCTTTTCATTGAACGGCGAAAAGCATGGTCGATGGTGTCGCTATCATCCCAACGGCAAATTGATGGATGAAGGGAACTTCGAGAACGGGAAAAAAGCTTGTATCTGGAAGACGTTTGACAGTCTCGGCAACAAGAGAAATTAGAAGCACGTCGCTTGAATCGACCACGTATCTGAAAGGCTGTTATCCTAAGTTCTCGCCCCAAAGCAGACTAACTGCTTTCGTGAAGGGTTTCGGATGCCTTTGGGCGTCCGAAAGTATCCGGAGAACGAATCTTTGGTGTTGTGGGCTGTGGCTATGGGGATTTCGGCTGAGGGCTTGGATTGGTGGGGGCTTTTGAAGCCTGGACTGGCTGGGCTGGGGGCGACATCTGTATACGGCGTGGTGTCAGTATCGACTTAGAAAG
>JAJTGP010000092.1 GCA_021299265.1 Hyphomonadaceae bacterium
CGATGCGCTTTTGGCCTTGAAGCAAGTGCGGGTGCATTATAGCGGCGGGTCTGGCGGACCGCGCCAACGTGACCTGATCCCCTATGGCATCTTGTTTGGCGGCGAGGCCTATTTGATCGCGCGGGAAGCCCATACGGATGAAGCAATTGGCCCGCGCATGTGGCGGATTGACCGGATCAGCCAACCCCTCATGCTTGATTTGCCGGGCGGCGCGCCGGAAGGCTTTGAGTTACAGGCCTATTCCGAGCGGTCCTTTGGCGTCTATCAGGAGGACACAGTCGATGTGTGCCTGCGCGTTTTCCCCGACTTTGCCGACGAAGCGAGCCGGTGGGTCTTTCACCCCCAACAGAGCTTGGAACGTCTAGAAGATGGGGCCTTATTGGTGCGTTTGCACGGCGGCGGCCTGAACGAACTGGCTTGGAGCTTGTTTCGGTGGGGCGGCAAACTTGAAATCCTTGAGCCACCAGCTTTGAAACGGGCTATGGCCAATGCCCTCGACCTTGCCAACACGATGATTAAGCCCTGATTGGCCGCCTGCCCCCTCACTGTTTGTTGCATTTCCTTGGCCGATCAAAACACACTAAAGAGCGCCCATGACATCGCCATCGCCTGCCCCAAAGCTACCTGCTGCTGCGCCCGCTCCTGTCTGGGGCGTTCTGCTGATTTTGGTCGTCCTTGGATTGGATCAAGCCACAAAATACTGGGTCTTGAACCATCTCAACTTGTTGACCATCGGCAAGATTGAGATTTCCTCCATCTTCGATCTGACCATGGTGTGGAATTATGGCGTCAGCTTTGGTGCGCTGAAGGCTCATGCGGACTGGCAACGTTGGGGACTGGTGGCCATGTCCGGCGTGATTGCAACCGTATTTGCGGTCTGGCTTTTCAAGGCAGAGCGTCGGCAGACCTTTATCGCCTTGGCACTGGTGATCGGCGGGGCGATTGGCAATCTGATCGACCGGGTGCGATTCGGGGCCGTCGCGGACTTTTTGGACTTCTCGGGCTTCTTCTTCCCTTGGGTGTTTAATGTCGCCGACGCTGCAATCACGGTCGGCGCGATCCTGTTGGCAATTGATATGCTGATGAACCCCGAAGATACGCCACAATCGAAACAAAATTCTGGCTCAAAAAGCGAGTCAAAGCGTGAGTCTGGGCCGCCAGCGGCGTGAACATCTGGACCTTCTGGCGGCCTTGCGTCTAAGAAGGTGTGGAACGAACGGTTTTAAGGGCCGCAAAGACGGTAAGTTGAGGGTCCTGCGATCATAAGCGGCCTTAAGTCCCAGTCGAGAATGCCGCCCTGATGAGACAAGTTTTGAGAGACATGGAGCGAGTGCTGTGAAAAAATCCTATTCTGGCCTGTTGGCAGTCACTGGTTTGGCCGTCATCGCTTTGGGCGGATGCACCAGCGTACGCCAAGCCTTGGGCAGCGAGAAAACAGCGCCTGACGAATTCCGCGTCGTCTCCAAAGCGCCTTTGGTGGTGCCACCTGAATTCAATCTGCGTCCACCTCGCCCCGGTGAAGCCCGTCCGATGGAATTACGCGCCGACTTGCAAGCCCGTAGCGCCGTTTTCGGCGTTCAAATGGGCGCGACCGCTTCCGATGGCGAACGCCTCTTGGTCGAAAAGGCTGGCGGCACCAATGCCGACCCACGCATCCGTGCGGTGATTGATGAAGAGACCGGCGGCGTCGCACGCAAGCCGACCAATCTGTCGGACCGCATCATGGGCTTCGTCGCCCCAGCCCCAACCCAGCCAGCTGACCCACTTTTAGCAGAAGCAGAAGCAGAGCGTTTGCGCCTTGAAAAGGCTGCCATCCGCAATGCGACGGGCGGTCAACCCGTCAGCATCCAGCAGAATAAGCCGCGCGGCTTTAAACTGCCTGGCATGTAGGCCAAGCCAACTGGTCAAAATCGCTTCTGATTGCAGGATCGTCTGGTCGACTCAGGCCAGAAAGCGCATGGTCGCGCCATGACCATAGTTCGTCTTCCCCCAGATGCCATAAACCAGATTGCCGCTGGCGAAGTGATTGAGCGCCCCGCTGCGGCCGTCAAGGAATTGGTGGAAAATGCGCTCGATGCTGGGGCAAGTTCCATCCGCATTCTGGCCGAAGGTGGCGGGATCACGCGTTTGCTGGTCGAAGATGACGGCGGCGGCATCCCTCGTGACCAATTAAGCTTGGCTGTCGAGCGCCACGCGACCTCCAAGCTCGCCCCCGACGCCAATGGGCATTTAGATCTGCTCAATATTGTGACGATGGGCTTTCGCGGCGAAGCGCTGCCGTCGATAGGGGCCATTGCTAGATTAGCCATTACCTCGCGCGCCAAGGATGCCGATCAGGCCTGGACTTTGCGGGTTGAAGGCGGTGTGATCGAAGGTCCCATGCCTGCCCCGTGGCCGAACAATCGGTCTGGCACACGGGTGGAAGTGCGCGACCTCTTCTTCGCCACCCCTGCCCGCCTCAACTTCATGAAATCAGCGCGATCCGAGAGCCTAGCCATTTCCGACATGGTCAAGCGCTTGGCCTTATCGCGGCCAGATGTTGCCTTCACGCTCGATCTCGACGGGCGGTCCGCGCTCAAAGTTGTGCCGGAAGGCGTGAATGCAGCCGGCCAAAGGTCGGCACGCGTTGCCGCCATCCTTGGTCGCGATGCCGCTGCCGATGCTTTGGTGATTGATACCGAACGCGCCGAAGTCCGCCTAACCGGCCTTGCAGGGCTACCCACCGCAGCACGCGGCGATGCGCGCCATCAGCATTTATTCGTCAATGGCAGGCCGGTGAAAGACCCGCTTCTCAAAGGCGCGGCGCGAGCGGCCTATCAAGACGTACTTGCACGCGACCGTCACCCGGTATTGGCGCTTTTTCTTGAGATGGACCCAAAACTGGTCGATGTGAACGTCCATCCGGCCAAGACAGAAGTGCGCTTTCGCGATCCAGCCTTGGTGCGCGGGCTGGTGATTGGGGCGCTGCGCCATGCCTTGGGGTCGAGCGGCATTCGCAGTCCACAAGCCTTGGGTCAGGCCACTTTGGGGGCCCTTGGGGCCCAAACCGGGTTTGGCATGCCGTGGTCGCGCGGCGGTGGTGGCGGTAATTTAAGCCCGTACCGGCCAAGCAACCTGCCCTATCAGCCACCCGCTGGCGCGATTGAGGCCGGACGCGAAGCAGGCTCGCTTCTGGCTGGATTTGCAGAGCCGATGGCACGCACCAGCTTTGAAGCCCCGACCGACGTCGGCGCACGCGTTGACGAGGAAACATCCTATCCCTTAGGGGCGGCCAAAGCCCAGCTTCATGCGACCTATGTCATTGCTGAGACATCCGATGGCCTGGTGATCGTCGACCAACATGCAGCACACGAACGCCTGACCTTGGAACGCATGAAGGCCGCGATGGAAGGCCAAGGCATTGCACGCCAGCCCAGCCTGATCCCTGACATTATTGAAATGGAGGAAGCTGATTGCGAGCGCTTGCTCGCTCGCGCAGAAGAGTTTGCCCGTTTTGGTCTGGGACTAGAAAACTTTGGCCGCGGGGCGATTGCGGTTACCGAGACGCCAGCCATTCTAGGCAAGGTGAATACCCACAAATTGCTGCAAGACTTGGCCGATGATCTGGCCGCCTATGATGAAGGCCTATCCCTTAAAGAGCGGATCGATGAAGTGCTGGCGACCATGGCGTGCCACGGCTCGGTTCGCGCGGGTCGTCACTTAAGTGCCGATGAAATGAACTTCCTCTTGCGCGACATGGAACGCACGCCGCGTTCGGGCCAATGCAACCATGGCAGACCAACTTTTGTGAAGCTATCGCTGACCGATATTGAGCGTTTATTCGGTAGAAAATAGGCGGATCAGCTACGCGGGTTTCGCTGCGTCCCCCCCCTCGAAATTTCTAATGGCGCAATAGCTTATCCGCTCTGTCTGAAACAGACACAGCGGGCGTTGCTCTCGCTTGCAAGCAGGATTAGACAGGGTCCATCTGCCGAGGCCGCTTTCCGCTTTTGCAATCCTAGCTTATGAGGCCTTTATGGCGCATTTTTCGATGCAGTTCGGGCGCACCGAACACGGCAAGACCTATAAAGAGCGGCCGAGCGTTTACGGCCTTTGCACCCGCAATGACGAGAAGATTGCCCTCGTCAAAGTCGGCGGCTCCCAGAATTTCCACTTTGATTTACCCGGTGGCGGTGTTGAGTCGGGCGAGAGCGATGCGGAAGCCGTGGTGCGCGAGTTTGACGAGGAAACCGGCTTGACCGTTTGGCCCGTCCGCCAATTATGCCGGGCTGGGCAATTCTGGATCAATGACGGGGTGCCCACCAATTCACTCTGCGCCTTTTTCGAAGTCGAACTCACCTCCACCGAAGGCCGTCCAAGCGAGCCGGACCATGAGCTGGTTTGGGTCACCATTGATGACGCCATGAAAAAGGTCCGCCATGATGCCCATAGCTGGGCCATTTTGTTGTGGTTGCGTGAACGATTGATGGGTGCGCGGGGGCGTCGCTAGCATGCTATTTGGCCTCTATGAACGCTTTGTCCTTCCGCGCTTCATCGGTTGTGCGTGCGGTGCAAAACCCATTGCCAAGCAGCGAGCCAAACTGATCCCACGCGCTTATGGCGTCGTCGTCGATATGGGCTTTGGCTCCGGCACCAATTTGCCGTTTCTCGACGCCAGCAAGATCGAAAAAGTCATTGCGGTGGAGCCCTCGGCCAGCATGCTGGCTTGGAAGCGCGAAGACTGGAGAACCGATGTTATTGTGGAAGAAGTCGTGGCTGGTGCTGAAGCGACGGGCCTTCCCGATGCCTGTGCCGATACGATCCTGTTCACCTATGCGCTGTGCACCATTCCCGATTATGCAGGTGCTTTGGCTGAGGCCAAACGCTTGTTAAAGCCCGGCGGCCAAATCCTGTTCTGCGAACATGGCCTTGCCCCTGATGCCGATGTCGCCCGCTTGCAAAGGCGGATTGAGCCGGTTTGGAAGGCCATAGCTGGCGGTTGCCACCTTACCCGCAATACACAAACGATGCTGGAAGCCAGCGGGTTTGTGTGTGCCGAAGTCGATGACATGTATTTGCCAAACACCCCGCGCTTTGCGGGCTATAATGTCTGGGGGCGTGCGACGTCATGAGTCCCGATAGTCCACCGCCCCGCGCGCCCTTTACCAAGCGCCACCTCCTTCAGATCGGGGATCTCAATCGCTTAGAGGCCTTGGAGCTGATTGAACGGGCCGAAGTCTTTTTGCCCTTCACCCAAGCGCGCGAGAAGAAGCTGTCGACCTTGAAGGGCCGCACCCTCGTCAATCTCTTCTTTGAGAACTCAACCCGCACGCAAGCCTCGTTTGAGCTGGCCGGCAAGCGTATGAGCGCCGATACCGTCAATATGGCCGTCAAAAGCTCCTCGGTCTCCAAGGGGGAGACGCTGTTGGATACAGCTGCCACCTTGAACGCCATGGGGCCAGATATTCTGGTCTTGCGCCATGCAGCCTCTGGTGCCGCCCAATTGCTGGCGCGCAAAGTCAGCTGCTCAGTGATCAATGCAGGCGATGGCACGCACGAACACCCAACCCAAGCCTTGCTTGACGCGCTGACGCTCAAGCGCTCCTTTGGCCATATCGAAGGCTTGGTGGTGGCGATTTGCGGCGATGTGCTGCACTCACGCGTGGCGCGTTCCAACGTCATCTTGCTGTCCATGCTGGGCGCGCGAGTTCGCCTGATCGCGCCCCCTACCTTGATGCCTGCCGATGTCGACCGCTGGGGCTGTGAGATTTATCACAATATGCTCGAAGGCCTTGATGGTGTGGATGTCGTGATGATGCTGCGCCTACAACTGGAGCGCATGAATGGTGCCTATGTGCCATCGGCGCGCGAATACTTCCGCTTTTACGGCCTCGATGCCCGCAAGCTGGCGGTGGCTGCACCCCACGTGAAAGTCATGCATCCAGGCCCGATGAACCGGGGCGTTGAGATCGATTCTGACATTGCCGATGATCCGCGCGTCTCGCTCATCGTCGACCAAGTGGAATCAGGCGTCGCCGTCCGTATGGCCGTCTTGGAGGCGCTTGCGAGCCATGGTGCCAATGAGGAGGCCGACGATGTCTGAGGCCCTCTATCACTTCATCAATGCCCGCTTGGTTGATCCCGCGACACAATTTGATGGTCCGGGCGAAGTGCTTGTCCAAGGCGAAACCATCCTTGCCAGCGGCCCGCAGGTCGAGGCGGGCGCAAACGCTATCACCATCAATTGCGATGGCCACGCCTTAATGCCGGGCCTGATCGATTTACATGTTTCAACCGGTGAGCCCGGCGAAGAACAGCGTGAGAGCCTCAGCACTGCTGGCAAAGCCGCCGTGGCGGGTGGGGTCACCACCATGGTGTTGCAACCCGATACCCAGACCGTGATTGATGATGCCGCTTTGGTCGATTTTATCACCCGTCGTGGCCGCGACCGCTCACTGGCGCGCGTTTTAGCGGCAGGTGCTCTTACCGTCGGTCTCAAGGGTGAGCGTATTGCAGAGCTTGGCCTGATGGCAGATGCTGGTGCCGTCATGTTCACCAATAGTGACCGCCCGATTGTCAGTACGCGGACCATGCAGCGCTGCATGTCCTATGCCTCGGCTTTTGACGCCTTAGTCGCTTCGCGGCCGCAAGATGCCTTCCTAAGCGAGGGCGGCATGATGAATATGGGCGAGCTTTCCTCTCGCCTTGGACTTGCAGGCATTTCCAGTGCTGCTGAAACCATAGCGGCCAATCGCGACATTCAATTAGCCGAATTGACGGGTGCCAAGCTTTTGCTCGACATGATTTCGTCTGAAGCGACTTTGCCCCGTATCGCAGCTGCCAAGGCACAAGGTCTCGATGTCACCGCCTCTGTCAGCGTGCATCATTTGACCTTGAATGAAAATGATCTGGGCGATTATCGCACCTTTGCCAAGCTGTCCCCGCCGCTGCGTGGTGAGCAAGACCGCCTCGCTTTGATTGAAGGCGTGAAGTCCGGCATTTTGGATGTCATTGTCTCGGGCCATGACCCGCGCCCGGCCGAAGAAAAGCGTCTCCCGTTTGACGAAGCGGCCTTTGGGGCGAGTGCGCTGGAAACCCTCCTGCCTGCAGCCCTTATCCTCTATCATGAGGGCTTGATTGAGCTCTTGGACTTGATCCGCGCCTTGACCTTGGCCCCGGCGCAAATCCTGGGCCTGCCGCAGGGCCGGATTGCTGCAGGCGCGCCTGCCGATTTGGTCTTGGTCGATTTGGGCTTCCCAATCCGCTTTGATGCCAGCCGGATGATCTCAAAATCGCGCAACTCCCCCTATGATGGGCGGACATTGCAAGGTAAGGTCTTGTCGACTTGGGTAGCCGGTAAAAAAGTGTTCAGTGCCCTCGACTAGGCGCACGCAGGTTCACAACGTCTTGGGGGGACAATGGATTATCTGATTGCGATCGTTGGCGGCTATCTTTTGGGCTCCATTCCATTCGGTCTTCTATTGACTCGTTTGGCGGGCCTCGGTGATATCCGCCAAGTTGGTTCTGGCAATATTGGAGCGACCAATGTGTTGCGCACCGGTCGAAAAGACGTGGCGCTGGCGACCTTATTCCTCGATGCCGCAAAAGCCGCCCTAGCGCTTATCCTTGCGCGGGAATATTTGTCCCAAGATGCAGGTTATATCGCGGGTGCAGCAGCCCTATTGGGGCATTGTTTTCCAGTTTGGTTGAAATTTAATGGTGGCAAAGGGGTTGCAACCTTCTTTGGCACCTTGTTGATTGGCATTTGGCCAGTTGGCGCTCTGGCTGCAGCCTTGTGGTTGGCTACAGCCTATGTGTTTCGGTATTCGTCATTAGGTGCGTTGGTGGCGTCTGCTGCCGCGCCACTCATTGCAGTGGCATTTCATGCCAGCCCCGTTGGGGTTGGAGCAACGCTTTTCATGTCTGTATTGGTGTGGATCCGGCACCGCGAAAATCTCGCCCGTCTGATCAAAGGTGAAGAGCCTAAAATTGGCAAAAAATAGAGATGCAAACCCAGCATGTGCTGAGCGATAAAGAAAGACGGGATTGGGTAAGATTAGCGCGCAGTGAGGGAATAGGCCCAGTTAGTTTCTTCGGCCTGCTCTCGCGCTATGGGCAAGTCAGCGCTGTGCTGTCGGCACTGCCAGACCTGATCAAGCAGGCACGCGGCAAGCCGATCCAAATGATCACCGCCGCTCAGGCTGAAGACGAAATCGCTGCGACTAAAGCACGCGGGGGTCAGGTGCTTGCAGCGTGCGAGCCCCACTTCCCTTTAGGCCTTGCCGCCCTCACCCCACCGCCGCCTGTGATTAGTGTGTGTGGGCAAGCGGGCTTATTACAAAAGCCGATGGTTGGCATTGTGGGGGCCCGCAACGCCTCTGCGGCGGGCTTACGGCTCGCACGCGAGTTTGCGACTGGCCTAGGGCAAGCAGGTTATGTTGTTGTTTCAGGCTTGGCGCGCGGTATCGATGGGGCAGCTCATAGCGCCAGTCTCGGCACAGGTACGATCGCGGTCTTGGCCGGAGGCCTCGACCATATTTATCCGCCCGAACATGAGAGTCTCTATCATGAGATCGCCGAGCGCGGGCTTTTGGTTTCTGAAAGCCCGTTGTTTGCCACAGTCCATGCGCGCGATTTTCCGCGGCGAAACCGGATCATCTCAGGTCTCAGCCAGGGCATTGTGGTGATGGAGGCTGAAGCGCGCTCAGGCTCTTTAATCACCGCTCGCTTGGCCGCCGAGCAGGGCCGAGATGTTATGGCCGTTCCAGGCTCTCCTCTTGATCCCAGAGCGGCGGGTCCAAATAGCCTGATTAAGGATGGGGCACATCTGGTTGCCAATGTGCAGGACGTTTTGGCCTGTTTGCAAGGCGGTTCAGGCCTGAAGGAAAATAAGTCCAGAGGCTATAGCCATGCAGATCAGGGCCTGACCCTCACGTCGTCAGAAATCGACCGGGTTGCGGCGCTATTGTCGCCAGTGCCGGTGAGTTTGGCCGACTTGTCGACCGACTCTGGCCTGCCATGGCGAACCCTCGCCGCGATTGTGGTCGAGCTTGAATTGGGTGGCCGCGCAATCATCCAGCCCGGCGGTTTGGTTTCAGACCCAGTTTGACCAGTC
>JAJTGP010000158.1 GCA_021299265.1 Hyphomonadaceae bacterium
AAGGGCGGTCTGTTCAGGTTCAGGATGTCTCAACATAACCCTATGAATCACAAACCCCCAGCATCCGCCAGGGGATTGTCAGCAGTCTGAAAGGCCCCGGATTGCTCCGGGGCCTTTCTAGATAAGAGAGGTTCAGCGACCTTATTCGGTGCCGAGGTCGACGACGTCCATGCCAGCCACTTCGGCGGGCAGAGGCTCCATCGCGCTTTCTTGCTCGATCGCAGCATCGGCATCCTGATAGGCGGCAATCGCCTTCAAGCGGCGGAGTGCACCACCGGTACCGGCTGGGATCAGGCGGCCCACGATGACATTCTCTTTGAGGCCTTCTAGCGTGTCGTGCTTGCCATTGACCGCTGCGTCGGTGAGAACGCGGGTGGTTTCTTGGAACGACGCGGCAGAGATGAACGAACGGGTCTGCAGCGAGGCTTTGGTGATCCCCAGAAGCACAGGCTCTGCTGTCGCTTCGCGGAGACCCAATTCCTTCATGCGGGCGTTTTCATCGATCAGATCGACTTCATCAATGGCATCGCCCTTGATCATGTCGGTATCGCCTGGATCGGTGACTTCCACCTTCTGCAACATCTGACGGACGATGGTTTCAATGTGCTTGTCGTTGATACCCACGCCTTGGAGACGATAGACCTTCTGGATTTCTTCAACCAGATATTCGGCCAAAGCTTCCACGCCCAGAACCGCCAAGATGTCTTGTGGTGCTGGGTTGCCATCGAGCAGATATTCGCCGCGCTTGATCCGGTCGCCATCTTGGACCGACAAGTGCTTGCCCTTGGCGATCAGATAGGTTGCGGGCTCCAGAGCCTCATCATCCGGGATAATGAGCACTTTGCGCTTGTTCTTATAGTCCTTACCGAACTCAACTCGGCCATCGATTTCAGCGATGATCGCGTGATCCTTTGGACGACGGGCTTCGAACAATTCCGCAACGCGTGGCAGACCGCCCGTGATGTCGCGGGTCTTGGCACCACCGGTCGCAACACGCGACAGAGTGGCACCTGGCCCGATCATTTCACCATCGGTAACCGACAAGATCGCATCGATTGGCAAGGTGTAGACAGCGTCTGCACCATTGGCCAATTTCACGAAGCTGCCATCGTCGTTCAACAGAGCGACAGCTGGGCGCAGGTCATTATTGGCCTTTGCACCACGCCAGTCGATCACGCGCTTGGACGAAATACCGGTCGCATCGTCCAGCTCGTCGCGGGCCGAGATACCGTCCACGAGGTCTTGCAGACGCACGCGGCCGCCAACTTCGGTGACGATTGGGGTTGCAAACGGGTCCCAGTCGGCCAGACGCTGGCCGCGAACGACCTTGGTCTTGTCTTCGGCACGAATGCGCGCACCGAATGGCAGTTTGAAGGACTGACGCTCTTTGCCTTCGCCATCAAACACGGCGATTACCATGTTGCGGCTCAAGCAGACCAGATCGCCATCGTCGCGCTTCACCGTCGCACGGTTCATGAAGCGGACTTCACCGTCGAGACCGGCTTCCATGAAGCTGGTATCGGCCACCTGTGCCGCACCACCAATGTGGAAGGTACGCATGGTCAGCTGGGTACCAGGCTCACCGATCGACTGAGCGGCGATAACGCCGACAGCTTCACCATGGTTGACGCGGGTACCGCGAGCAAGGTCACGGCCATAGCAGGTCGCGCACACGCCGTTGCGGGTTTCGCACGTCAGAGGCGAACGGACCTTAATGGTCTGCACGCCAGCCTTATCGATGGCGATCGCAATGTCTTCATCCACATAGGTGTCTTGTGGGTAGAGGACTTCGCCGGTTTGAGGATCGACCGCATCTTGCGCTAAGGTCCGGCCCAGAATGCGCTGTTCCAAGGAGACGATGACTTCCGCCCCTTCGGTGACAGCCCGCAACTCGATACCCATCGAGGTGCCGCAATCTTCTTCGGTGATGATGCAATCCTGCGCCACGTCGACCAAACGACGGGTGAGATAACCCGAGTTTGCGGTCTTAAGTGCGGTATCGGCCAAGCCTTTACGCGCACCGTGGGTGGAGTTGAAGTATTCCTGAACGGTCAGGCCTTCTTTGAAGTTCGAGATGATGGGCGTTTCAATGATTTCGCCCGATGGCTTGGCCATCAGACCGCGCATACCGGCCAATTGCTTCATCTGGTTCTTCGAACCACGAGCACCAGAGTGCGCCATCATGTAAACGGAGTTCATCTCCAAGGTTACGCCGTCGCGACCTGGACGAAGCTTCGAGACTTCTTCCATCATCGCGTCTGCCACGCGGTCGGTACATTTCGACCACGCGTCCACGACCTTGTTGTACTTCTCACCCTTGGTGATCAGACCGTCGGAATATTGTTGCTCATATTCTTCGACGCTGGTCCGGGTTGCTTCGACCATGGCTTCCTTTTCAGGTGGCACAACCATGTCGGCCATGCCGAAGGAAATGCCGGCCTTACAAGCTTCTTTGAAGCCCAATTGCATCATGCGGTCTGCAAAGATCACCGTCGCCTTCTGACCGCAGAAGCGGTAGACTTGGTCGATGATATTGGAGACTTCCTTCTTGGTCATCAGCTGATTGACGATTGTTGGCGGCACCTTAGGGTGACGGGGCAACAAGTCTGCAATCATGAAGCGGCCTGGAGTCGTGTTGATCGTCTTGGTGACGGGCTTGCCCTCATCATCGACGCCAACATAACGCGCTTTGATCTTGGAATGCAGCGTCACAACGTCTGCATCCAAAGCCGCTTCGATTTCGCCCAAGTCACGGAAGGCCTTGCCTTCGCCGATTTCGCCATCACGCTCAATCGACAAGAAGTAGAGACCCAAGACAATGTCTTGGCTTGGCACGATGATGGGCTTGCCGCTTGCAGGGCTCAAGATGTTGTTGGTCGACATCATAAGCACGCGGGCTTCCAGCTGAGCTTCAATCGACAATGGCACGTGAACGGCCATTTGGTCGCCGTCGAAGTCGGCGTTGAATGCGGTACAGACCAGCGGGTGCAGCTGGATGGCCTTACCTTCGATCAACTTCGGTTCGAAGGCTTGGATGCCCAAGCGGTGCAAGGTTGGTGCGCGGTTCAGCATCACAGGATGCTCGCGGATCACTTCGTCGAGAATGTCCCAAACTTCAGGACGCTCTTTTTCAACGAGCTTCTTGGATTGCTTCACCGTGCTGGACAGACCTTTGGCGTCCAAGCGTTGGTAGATGAAGGGCTTGAACAATTCCAAAGCCATCTTCTTCGGCAGACCGCACTCATGCAGCTTCAATTCTGGACCCACGGTGATTACCGAACGGCCAGAATAGTCAACGCGCTTACCGAGCAAGTTCTGACGGAAGCGACCTTGCTTGCCCTTCAGCATATCAGCCAAGGACTTCAGCGGACGCTTGTTCGCGCCAGTGATGACGCGACCGCGGCGGCCGTTGTCGAACAAAGCGTCGACGGATTCTTGCAACATGCGCTTTTCGTTACGCACAATGATGTCTGGCGCGCGCAGCTCAATCAGACGCTTCAAACGGTTGTTGCGGTTGATCACGCGTCGATAGAGGTCGTTCAAGTCAGAGGTCGCAAACCGGCCACCATCCAGAGGCACCAAGGGGCGCAATTCTGGTGGGATGACGGGGATGTTCGTCATGATCATCCATTCTGGACGGTTGCCAGAATTCATGAAGGCTTCGATCAGCTTCAAACGCTTAGCGAGCTTCTTTGGCTTCAGCTCGGTCGTGCATTCAGAGATGTCGATGCGGATCTGCTTGGCAGTTTCTTCCAGATCGATCGCTTCCAGCATGGTGCGAACGGCTTCAGCACCAATGCCAACGGTGAAGCTGTCTTCGCCATAGGTGTCTTGGGCTTCATAAAGCTCGTTCTCATCGATCAGCTGACGCTCTGTGAAGGGCGTAATGCCTGGCTCGATCACGATGTGACGTTCAAAGTACAGAACTTTTTCAACGTCCTTCAAAGCCATATCCAGCATCAAAGCGATGCGCGAAGGCAAGGACTTCAAGAACCAGATGTGGGCAACAGGCGCGGCCAATTCGATATGGCCCATGCGCTCGCGGCGCACACGTTGCAAGGTGACTTCCACGCCGCACTTTTCGCAGGTGACGCCCTTGTACTTGATGCGCTTATACTTGCCGCACAAGCACTCATAGTCCTTGATCGGTCCAAAGATACGGGCGCAGAACAGGCCGTCGCGCTCTGGCTTAAAGGTCCGGTAGTTGATGGTTTCTGGCTTTTTGACTTCGCCATAGGACCACGCCTTGATCTGGTCAGGGCTGGCCAAAGCAATGCGGATATTGTCGAATTGTGGGGCAATGGCTTGAGGGCCAAAGATGTTCATCACGTCTTGATTCATAGAACCCAGTCTCCCGTTCTCGTGAAGAGAACAAAGCGGAGAGTGAAAGCCACTCCCCGCAAACTCAATCAAATGTGGATTATTTCTTCGGTGGGAGTTGGCCGCCGGCACCATCGCCAACAGCAGCCCCCATCCCTTCAACCAGCTCGACGTTCAGACCCAAGGAACGCATTTCCTTGATCAAAACGTTGAACGATTCAGGGATACCGACTTCGAACGTATCATCACCGCGCACGATGCTCTCGTACACTTTGGTCCGGCCAGCGACGTCATCGGACTTCACCGTCAACATCTCTTGCAGGGTGTAAGCGGCGCCATAGGCTTCCAGTGCCCAGACTTCCATTTCCCCAAAGCGCTGACCGCCGAACTGCGCCTTACCGCCCAGCGGCTGCTGGGTGACGAGCGAGTATGGACCGATCGAACGGGCGTGAATCTTATCATCCACCAAGTGGTGCAGCTTGAGCATGTAGATGTAACCCACGGTGACCTTGCGCTTGAACGCTTCACCGGTACGGCCATCATACAACGTGCTCTGACCGGTCTCATCATTGCCCGTACGGCGCAACAATTCCCGGATGTCGCTTTCGCGTGCACCGTCGAACACAGGGGTCGCGATGGGAACGCCGAACGACAGGTTCCGACCCAAGATTTTCAGGTCTTCTTCGCTCGTTGGCAATTCTTCATTAGGGCCATAGATGCTGGTCAGGGTGTCGACAAAGCGTGCCTTGTCCCCTGCCCGCTCATAGGCTTCCAATGCTTCCTTGACTTGCTTGCCAAGGCCAGCACAGGCCCAACCCAAGTGGGTTTCGAGGATCTGACCCACGTTCATGCGCGAAGGCACGCCCAAGGGGTTCAGAACGATGTCGACGTGGGTACCATCTTCGAGGAATGGCATGTCTTCGATTGGGGTAATGCGCGAGATAACCCCCTTGTTGCCGTGACGACCAGCCATTTTGTCACCGGGCTGCAGCTTGCGCTTCACTGCCACGAAAACTTTGACCACTTTCATCACGCCAGGAGGCAATTCGTCGCCACGACGCAGCTTTTCAACCTTGTCTTCAAAGCGGGCATCCAAGCTGCGCTTTGCATCTTGGAACAGCTTTTGAATGGCTTCGATTTCACCCATCGCAGCTTCATCGGCAATCGCGATCTGCCACCATTGACCCTTGGAGAAGTCCGCCAAGGTTTCTTCGGTGATTTCGCCCTTGCTGAAGCCCTTAGGACCTGACAGGCCTTCTTTGCCGACCAGCAATTCCTTCAAGCGGCCATAGATGTTGCGCTCAAGGATCGCCAATTCGTCATCACGGTCCTTAGCCAAACGCTCAATTTCCTCACGCTCGATTTGCATCGCGCGCTGGTCCTTGTCGACGCCGTGGCGGTTGAATACGCGGACTTCCACGACCGTGCCTTGAACGCCTGGTGGCACTTTCAAGGAGGTGTCGCGAACGTCAGACGCCTTTTCACCGAAGATTGCCCGCAAGAGCTTCTCTTCTGGGGTCATGGGGGTTTCGCCCTTTGGCGTTACCTTGCCGACCAGAATGTCGCCAGGGTTTACTTCCGCACCAATGGCCACGATGCCAGCTTCATCCAGGTTCCGCAGGCTTTCTTCGCCAACGTTTGGAATGTCGCGGGTGATTTCTTCGGGGCCGAGCTTGGTATCGCGTGCCGAAATCTCAAACTCTTCCAAGTGGATCGAGGTGAAGACGTCGTCGCGCACGATGCGTTCTGAAATCAGGATGGAGTCTTCGAAGTTGTAACCGTTCCAAGGCATGAACGCGACCAGCACGTTGCGGCCCAGAGCCAGTTCACCCAAATCCGTCGATGGACCGTCAGCGATGATGTCGCCATCACGGACCAAATCGCCAACCCGCACCAAAGGACGCTGGTTGATACAGGTGTTTTGGTTCGAGCGTTGGAACTTGATCAGACGATAGATATCAACGCCTGGCTTGGTTGGATCGGTTTCTTCGGTTGCGCGCACAACGATACGGGTACCGTCGATCTGCTCCACGATGCCGGGACGGCGGGCAACGATGGTCGCGCCAGAGTCGCGAGCCACAACGCCTTCCATGCCGGTACCGACCAATGGCGCTTCGGCTTTCACCAAAGGCACGGCCTGACGTTGCATGTTCGAGCCCATCAGAGCTCGGTTTGCGTCGTCGTTTTCCAAGAATGGGATCAGAGCCGCAGCAACCGAAACTACCTGCTTTGGCGACACGTCGATGAACTCGATCAGATCGCGGTGCAGAATGGTAGCGTCGCCGTTTTGACGGGCTTCGACCAATTCTTCGGTGATGTAGCCGGTTGCGTCCACAGGCGAGTTTGCCTGAGCAATCGCATATTTGGCTTCTTCAACGGCGGAGAGATAAATCACCTCTTCTTGCATCTTGCCGTCGATCACACGCCGATATGGGCTTTCGATAAAGCCGTACTTGTTGACGCGCGCAAAGGTCGCCAACGAGTTGATCAGACCGATATTCGGGCCTTCTGGCGTTTCGATTGGGCAGATACGGCCATAATGGGTTGGGTGCACGTCGCGGACTTCAAAGCCTGCACGCTCGCGGGTCAAACCACCGGGGCCCAAGGCCGACAGGCGGCGCTTGTGGGTGATTTCCGACAGCGGGTTGGTTTGGTCCATGAATTGCGACAATTGCGACGAACCAAAGAATTCGCGCACTGCAGCCGCAGCTGGCTTTGCGTTGATCAAGTCGTGCGGCATGACAGTGTCGATATCGATCGAACCCATACGCTCTTTGATCGCACGTTCCATACGCAGCAGACCAACGCGATATTGATTTTCCATCAATTCGCCGACCGACCGCACGCGGCGGTTGCCGAGATTATCGATGTCGTCGATTTCACCACGGCCATCACGCAGGCCAACCAGAACCTTCAGGACTTCGATGATGTCTTCCTTGCGCAGGACGCGCATTTCGTCATCTACATCGAGGTCGAGGCGCATGTTCATTTTCACGCGGCCAACGGCCGAGAGGTCATAGCGCTCCTTGTCGAAGAACAAGGATTGGAACATGGCTTGCGCCGTTTCTTGCGTGGGTGGTTCACCTGGGCGCATCACGCGGTAAATGTCGGTCAACGCGCTTTCACGGCCGTCATTCTTGTCCAGAACGATGGTGTTGCGCATCCAAGGACCAACGGTGACATTGTCGATGTCCAAGACGTCGATTTCAGTCACGCCAGCTTGGCGCATTTCCACGATCTGAACATGGCTCAACTCTTGGCCGGCTTCGGCATAGATTTCACCATTTTCGGCGCTAGCGATATCGAAGGCTGCAAAGCGGCCAATCAATTGATCGTCTGGTACCAACAAGGTGGTGACACCTTCTTCAGCCAGCTTATTCGCGTTGCGGGCCGACAATTTCTTGCCGCCTTCAGCCACGACTTTGCCGTTCGCTGCATTGATCAGATCATAAGCAGGCTTTTGGCCGCGCCAACGCTCTGGCACGAACGGTATGTTCCAGCCGCCTTCAGCTGCGGTATAGGTGATGGTCTTGTAGAAGGTCGACAAAATGTCTTCTGCACCCATACCCAAAGCATAGAGAATGGTCGTCGCAGGCAGCTTACGCTTGCGGTCGATACGGACGTAAACCACGTCCTTGGCATCGAATTCAAAGTCCAGCCACGAACCGCGATAAGGAATGACGCGGGCTGCGAACAACAGCTTGCCCGACGAGTGGGTCTTGCCCTTGTCATGGTCGAAGAAGACGCCAGGCGAACGGTGCATCTGCGAGACGATCACGCGCTCGGTACCGTTCACTACGAACGTGCCCTTGTCAGTCATCAAAGGAATGTCGCCCATATAGACGTCTTGTTCCTTGATATCCTTGACCGACTTTGCACCGGTATCTTCATCTGATTCAAACGTGATCAGACGCAACTTAACTTTCAGAGGAGCCGAAAACGTCAAGTCGCGCTGGATACATTCATCCACGTCAAACTTGGGGGGCTCAAACTCAAAAGAGACATATTCCAGAACGGCGCGTTCTTGGAAATCCTTGATCGGGAATACCGACTTGAAAACCGCCTCAATGCCTTCGTCGCGGCGCATTTCTTGCGGCACATCTTTTTGAAGGAATTGGTCATAGGAACTTTTTTGAACCTCGATCAGGTTCGGCATTGTCACTGCCTCGGCAATTTTGCCGAAAGATTTACGAATACGTTTCTTACCCGTGAACGATTGAGCCATCGCTCTTCCCTTCTTGTGGGGCCGCGCGATCATCCAGCGGGGGCTGGGCGCGCAGGCTGCCGAATGATTGCCTGCTCGGGAAAAAGCCCCCCTCAAACGCAAGAAAAGGTCCCGCAGGCGTGTGGGACCGTAGCGTGGAAATATGAAGGTGCGAGGTGCGTATGTCTTAGGTCGCCCTGCAAGTAAAGGGGATCGGACAGTCATCACAGCAGATTCATAAGAAAGCCCAGATAACCCCCCATATGCCTTGGCGCTTGCCCCTCCCCTCAGCGCCAAGGTGTTGGACGAAAGCATCTGAAGCCCGTTCAGCTATGTAGCACGGGATCAGGTGAGGACGCCGCCTCAGCTTTAGCTTTCGCGGATTTTTTCGCGATCACTTCGGCAAAACGGGCATGATAGGTTGGGTCTTCCGTGCCCATCCACCGGTCCCACCATGTAAACCATAGGCCGAAGTTATAACCTGCCCGAGCGTGGTGCAGGTCATGGTGGGTGACTGTCGTCATCCAATCAAACAAAGGCCGCCTATGTTTGTCTGCTGGGAACAATTCATAACCGCAATGGCCAATGGTGTTGCGGGCAATTTGAAAAATCATATAGGCGGAAACCACAGCATGTGGGGTTGGGAAAATGACGGTCCAGACAATGACAAAAGAGGCATGGACAGCCGCTTCAGGCATATCAAAGCTATAAGCTGTAAAGGGAGTTGGGTTGTAGCTTTGGTGATGGGTGCGATGGAACCGCTTAAAATGACGTGGGTTATGCATGATCCGATGCGACCAATAGAACCAAGCATCATGGCCAATTGTCATCAAGATGAAGCTGACGACAACCCAGATAGGGCCAAGCCCGCTCGCAATTTCAGGGCCCCACATCAATCCATATTCATTTAAGCCTAAGTACAACAGGCCAAATGTCGAATAAATCGCGATTGAGCGAATGGAGGTAAAAAATTCGCGAACCATTTGTTTTGGCTTGGGCGTGTCCTTGCGAATTTTTCGAAATCGCAGAACTTGCGCGAGCAAGACCCAAATCACGAACCAAATGCCTGTTGCGAACAAAACATATCGCATAACATCCACCCGCATATCGTCGAGCCAGTGGTGAACTAAAGGGAAATCCAAGGGATTGAGCATAGGGGCCTCCTTTTCGGTTGATCGATGAGGTGACCCTGCGCAGATCGGGATATGACACGCGCGCCGATTTTGAAATTTGTGTGCCTTTATGAAGTTTCAGGCTGACATTTCAGGAATCGGCGAGGTGCTTTAGGCGCCACGCTGTTGGCGAAAGCCCTGTGTTGTCCTTGAACGCACGGTTGAATGGGCCAAGGGATGCAAATCCCAATTCCCAAGCGAGCTCGGAAACCGCTTTTGTTGCAAACTCTGGATTACTCAGCACAGCCTTTGCGGCAGTGACCCGGCATGAATTGATGAAGTCAGCAAAATTTCGATGGCCTAGCCGCTCATTGATTAAACGGCGTAGTCGATACTCTGGCACGTCCAGCATCCGCGCAAGTACCGCAATAGAAATGCCCTCTTGTTTCCAAACCTCATCCTGATCCATTGCTCGAGTCAGTCGGGCCGCTAAGAGCTTGTCTAACGGATCCACTTCTGCAGGTTTTGGGACCAGATGCTCAGACTTTGGTGTGGCATCTTTAACCCAAACCAAGGGTCCGGCACCGACAAATAAGAGCGCATTGCCAAGCGAAAGAGCGACAAGGATCGCTGCTTGAATGACCGAAAATGTGGTCAACCCTTCTGGTGCACCTCGATCATCCAAGGTCAACCAAAACACATAGATGGCAGCAGCTACAATTACAGGGAATCGCATACGCCGCCTCGATTCCAGCAGATCATCACCAATACCATTGCCCATGACCCACAGAACGTGGGCCATCAGAGCCATGGGTATCGCATTGTAAATCAGCCATCTTACCCAATGATAGTCGCTGGACAGCAATTCCGATATCAGACTGGCCACACTCAAAAAGACAGCAGGCACAAGCCTAAACCAAAAATGCGATTTGGCATCGTCAAACAAGTTCAAAAGCATAGCCCATAAGAGCGGGGGCGCTAAAATAGCTAAAAACCAAACTACGTCATGGCGTTGCGCGGCTATTTGAACGCGCCAAGCCACGGAATGATCAACAATATGCGCCAAAACACTCACGTGAAACGCAATCACCAACCACATGATCTTGGTTGGGCGGCCGTCACCTAAAATCAAAAGAAGAGCGGTTAAAAGGAAAATCCCGGCCGCCCCACCACGTAGGGCCGTAGCTAAAATCAAGGCTGACTTATGAGCACTCAAACTTGGATTGATACCAAATGCAAGCCGGCATTGGGAAAAGTCAGCTCTTTGTCAAAGGGTTGAACCCCCAAACAAAAACGGGCGCCTCCGAAGAGACGCCCGCTCTCGCGTTTCGCTTGCGCGAAAGCTTACTTCAATTCGACCTTTGCACCAGCTGCTTCGAGCTGAGCTTTGATCTTGTTGGCTTCGTCCTTGGACACGCCTTCTTTGACTGGCTTTGGAGCTGCCTCAACCAGGTCCTTGGCTTCTTTCAGGCCCAGACCGGTGATGCCGCGAACTTCCTTGATCACTTCGATCTTCTTGTCGCCGAACGACGCGAGAACGACGGTGAATTCGGTTTGCTCTTCAGCAGCTTCAACTGGAGCAGCAGCGCCGCCAACAGCAGCAACAGCCACAGGAGCAGCAGCAGTTACGCCCCACTTTTCTTCCAGAAGCTTTGCAAGGTCAGCAGCTTCCAAAACGGTCAATGCGGACAGGTCTTCGACCAACTTTTCGAGTTTAGACATTTTCGTGTTTCCTAACTTGGATAGGTTTGTAAATGGTATCGCGGACGACGGACGTCACGCAGCATCCTTGTCGGCATATGCCTGCAGAACGCGGGCCAGCTGGGCGGCAGGTGCTTGGACCACAGCAGCGATTTTCTGGGCAGGTGCCTGAATAACGCCAATGATCTTCGAACGCAGCTCATCCAAGGATGGCAAGGTAGCCAGCGACTTGACGCCATTAGCGTCCAGTACTGTTGCGCCCATGAAGCCCCCAGTCAGAACGAGCTTGTCGTTCGTCTTGGCGAAGTCTGCCATCAATTTCGGTGCGACCGTTGGGTCTTCCGAAAATGCAACAGCTGTCGGGCCTTTCAGAAGCACATGGGCGCCTTCGCCCGCATGCCCTTCAAGAGCCAGCCTCGCGAGGCGGTTTTTAACCACCTTCACGCCCGCACCAACGGCCGAAGCCTTGATGCGGAGGTCCGTCAATTCCGCGACGGTCATTCCGGTGTAGTGCGCAAACACAACAACGGTATTCTCGTTAAAGACGCTTTTCAGTGTCTCGACGACTTCGGCCTTTTCGGTCCGATCCATCGCGGTCTCCTCAGGTTTGATAGATAGGACCATCCTATCTATCGGTGACTGCCACCTCCCAAAGAAAGGGCGGCGACAGGCCTGCCCGGGGACGAAGGACCTCTGATCCGTTTGTTGCCAAACCTATCATCAGTTACACTCGCTCCCGTCTAACGTGGACCAGAAAGTCTCCCTTCTGATTAAGCCATTGCTGGCGTCCATGATCTCGGACAGGTTGCTCTGCGTCGATAACAACACAACATAGAGCATTCGCGCGGGGTTGCCCCCGTTTGAATGGGTTGGACGGGCAGACCGTTTGGCCTGCCCGTCAAAACTTTAAGCTGGGACGTTGATCGCAGAAGCGGTGTCAACCTTGACGCCTGGACCCATGGTCGAAGACATCGACACGCGGCGGACATAGGTGCCCTTCGCGCCGGTTGGCTTGGCTTTCACGAGGGCGTCGACCAATGCGCGGGCGTTTTCAACCAGAGCCGCTTCGGTGAAGCTTGCCTTGCCGATGCCTGCATGGATGATACCGGCCTTTTCCACGCGGAACTCAACAGCGCCGCCCTTGGAATCTTCAACAGCCTTTTTGACGTCCATGGTCACGGTGCCGACCTTTGGGTTTGGCATCAGGCCGCGTGGACCCAAGACCTTACCCAAACGACCCACGAGAGCCATCATGTCTGGGGTTGCGATGACGCGATCAAAGTCCATGCGGCCGCCTTGCACTTCTTCGAGCAAGTCTTCTGCACCGACGATTTCAGCACCAGCTGCGCGGGCTTCATCTGCCTTAGGACCGCGAGCGAACACAGCCACACGAACCGAACGGCCAGAACCGTTTGGCAAATTACACACGCCACGGACCATTTGGTCTGCGTACTTTGGTTCAACGCCCAGATTGACAGCGATATCCACGCCTTCGTCAAACTTAGCTTTTGCGTTTGCCTTCACGATCGCGATGGCTTCTTCCAAGGTGTAGAGCTTTTCAGCAACAACGCTTGTACGGGCGGCGGAGAGCCGTTTTCCAACTTTAGCCATGATTATGCCACCACTTCCAAGCCCATGGAACGTGCCGAGCCAGCGATGATTTTCGTCGCGGCGTCGAGGTCCATAGCGTTCAAGTCCTTCATTTTCTTTTCAGCGATCTCACGGCACTGGGCCATGGTCACCGAACCGGCGCGGTCACGACCTGGCTTCAATGAGCCCTTCGAGAGACCAGCCGCCTTTTTGAGATAATGCGACGCAGGTGGCGTCTTGATCTCAAAGGTGAAGCTCTTGTCTTGGTAATAGGTGATCACGGTTGGGCAAGGGGTACCCTTTTCCATTTCCTGCGTCTTGGCGTTAAAGCCTTTGCAGAATTCCATGATGTTCAAGCCGCGTTGACCCAACGCAGGCCCGATTGGTGGAGCAGGCTTTGCTTCGCCTGCCATCACCTCGAGCTTAATTTGCCCGAGAATCTTCTTCGCCATAGTCCCACTCCTAAAAGCCACCCTATTCAGGTGCGCTTGGGTTTTTCGATCAAGCCAGCAAGGCCGGAAGATCGAGGGTTACGTGGTCCGGTCGCGCTGGCTAATTTGCGCGAACCTCCCACATCTCATGAACCGATGGATTAGCTGAGCTTTTCCACCTGCCCATACTCAAGTTCAACCGGTGTCGACCGGCCGAAGATTGAAACTGCAACTTTGAGGCGCTGACGCGACTCATCGACTTCCTCAACATGGCCTTCGAAGGAAGCAAATGGGCCATCCATGACCCGCACCTTCTCGCCCAAGTCGAACGAAACAATTTGCTTTGGACGCTCAACACCGTCTTCGACCACGCCCAAAATGCGCTGAACTTCACGCTCAGACACAGGCGTAGGACGCTTACCAGCATCGGCACCCAAAAATCCGGTCACCTTCGGGGTGTCCTTCACCAAGTGATAGGTGGCGTCATCTAACTCCATCTTCACCAAAACATAGCCCGGGAAGAAGCGGCGCTCGCTTACGCGTTTGCGGCCACGGACAGTCTCTGTCACTTCTTCCGACGGCACCAGAACTTGCTCAACCTTATCGGCTAAACCCTTCTGGGCTGCAGTCTCTTTAATTTGCTCTGCAACTTTCTTCTCGAAGTTCGAGTAAGCGTGCACGATGTACCATTTGGCGCTCAACCTATTGTCCCCCGCCAATGCCGAGTATGAAACCGACTGCGCTGCGCAGAGCCAAGTCGACTAAGAAAAAGAAGATCGCGGCAATCACGACCATGATAAAGACGAAAACGGTCGAAACCAAAGTCTCATTGCGCGACGCCCAAGAAACCTTACGGATTTCCGAACGCACGTCCTTAAAGTACTGGATGATGCCAGACTTCTTGACCGCAGGCTTTGGAGCCGGTGTGGGCGTGGTGGGTGCTTGTGCCATGGTTTTTTAAGTGGTGCGGGCAGCCCGAAAGCGCCAGCCCCAATCGTTCCTGTTTTGCATTCCGTTGAGCGACCCCTCCAGTGAAGCCGCCCTGTTCCTATTATCGTCCCGCGCCTGGCAGGGGCTGAGGGACTCGAACCCACGACCCTCGGTTTTGGAGACCGATGCTCTACCAGCTGAGCTAAACCCCTAAAGCGCGCCGCGCCCGAAGGTGTTAAACCTTGGGCGCGGACCGCCGCATATGCCCGAACACCCCCTCTGACGCAAGGGGGGCAGGTGAAACAAGTCGCACCAAATGACGTAAGGTGCGCAGTCAATACAAGCCACTCGCGGCTCAGACATCGCCCCGCCGCAAAACTGTCGCCAAATTGTTGCAACAACGCAACAGACAGAAAATAGAGTCGCTTAAGAGGTGAATTTCACCATGTACAAGGTAGATTCATCCGTAGTCGCACGTTAGCCCACTCGTCCATCAGCAATCCGGCGCTCCAGATTCCTCCTCGACCACTCCGGTCTTACTGGCGCGAAATAGCGGATTGGCGATTACGTAATCAGGATGGACTTCACATGAGATTTACACGTCACCTCGCCTTGGCTTCGGTTAGTGCCGTTGCCTTTAGCACGATGGCATTTGCACCAGGGTTTGCCGCAGCGCAAGCCGCAGCAGCGACCGAAGAACCAACCGGCATCGAAACCGTCATCGTGACGGCTCGTAAGCGGGAAGAAAGCAGCCAAGATGTGCCTGCGTCTTTGACCACGGTGCGCGGTGATGCGTTGACAACCCTGACCTCGGGCGGCGCTGACATGAACGCCTTCTCCGGCCGCGTTCCGTCGCTGGTTGTGGAAAGCTCGTTTGGCCGCACCTTCCCGCGCTTTTATCTGCGCGGCTTGGGTAACTCTGACTTCGACTTGAACGCTTCCCAGCCTGTTTCCCTGATCTATGACGAAGTGGTCTTCGAAAACCCAGTCCTCAAAGGCTTCCCCGTATTTGACGTGGAGCGCATCGAAGTGCTGCGCGGGCCACAGGGCACTTTGTTCGGCCGTAATACGCCCGCCGGGATCGTGAAATTCGACAGCGTGAAGCCAAATGGCAAATCAAGCGGCTATTTAAAGGGCGGCTTCCGCTCGTTCGGCGGCCGTGATGCTGAAGGTGCTTTGGGTGGCGCATTGAGCGACACGGTATCCTTCCGCGTATCAGCCTTGTTGACCGGCCAAGACGACTGGATCACGAACACCGGACCATTGGCTGAAAAGAATCTGGGCGGCTTTGATGACCGCGCCATTCGCGGCCAATTGCGTATCCAGCCCAGCGATCAGCTCGACATTTTGTTGAACGCGCACGCTCGCAAGCTCGAAGGCACCTCACAAATTTTCCGCGCCAATGTCATCACCCGCGGCCAGCGCGGCTTGAACAGCAACTTCGTTGCCGATCGCGTCAGCTATGACCAAGGTGAAGGCAACAACCAAGAGCTGGAATCAAAGGGCCTGACCGCCCGCATCGCTTACGATTTCGGCAATGTCACTCTGACGTCGGTCACGGGCTATGAGACCCTGACCTTCTATGGCCGTGGCGACATCGACGGCGGTGTGGCCGGCGTTGGCCCAGGCTTCATCCCCTTCAGCTCCGATACGGCTGATGGCATTGACGATCACAAGCAAGTCACGCAAGAATTGCGTTTGTCCAGCAATGGCGACGGTGCGCTGAGCTGGCAAGTTGGGGCCTATGTGTTCCAAGAGGAGCTTTCGATCTTCTCGCTCGG
>JAJTGP010000120.1 GCA_021299265.1 Hyphomonadaceae bacterium
GATAGACATCAAAAGCAAGGTCATGCACTTCGCTAGCCGCACGATCTTCAACCGCGCCATTATAAGCGACCTTGAACTTACGTGGCAGGAAGGCAAACTCTGGATTGAGTGTAGACCACTGACGCATCAGTTCTGCTAATGGACGGGGGTCGACGCGCTCATCATGGGCGACGCCAGCCAAATGGTCGGTCGTGACGTTGCGGATACAGCTGCCGCTGGTTTGGATCGCATGCATTTGCACGCTGGCCAAATCGGCCAAAATCTCATGCACCTGCTCCAGCTTGACCCAGTTAAACTGAATGTTCTGGCGTGTCGTGAAATGGCCAAAGCCCCGATCATACTTGCGGCCAATCTGGGCCAGCATCCGTAATTGGCGCGACGAAAGCAGGCCATAGGGGATCGCAACCCGCAGCAGAGGCGAATGACGCTCAACATAGACGCCATTCTGCAAGCGCAGCGGCTTAAACTCATCCTCCGAGATCCGGCCGCTTAAATAGCGTTCGGTCTGGTCGGCGAATTGTCTAACCCGCGCATCTACGATGCTTTGGTCGATGGCATTATAAATATACATTCAGGGCCCTTTATCTGAGGGCTATATCTGGGCTCCCCCGCGCGCGAACAATGCCGATCCGCTTAAGGTGTCTATTAGAAGACCTGATAGATGCCGCGAAACAGGGGGTTTCGAGGGGGTTTGATAGGTTTGCTAATGGCAGCGTGCAGCTTCCATCGGTCGTTTAAAGCGCGTGCTCTGCCTAAGTCAGCTCTACGAGTTTCGGTTTCCTGCCGAAGTTTCTAGAAAGATGCCGCCAGTGATCCTCCTCGATCAGACACACAAAGCAACAAGCCAAGCCCATGACCCAGAGCGGCTCGTCACGCTCACGTCGCGGCTGGAGGCAAGTCTGCGTACCATCAGCGCACAGGGCCGAGTAGCTTTGGCCAGCTCGCTTTCGGCGGAAGACATGGTGCTAACCGATGTAATTGCCCGACTTGGGCTGAACATTGAAGTCTTCACTCTTCAGACGGGCAGACTGCACGCCGAGACAGTTGCGATGATAGAGCGGACCGAGACCCGCTATGGTTTGACTATCCACCAATTCGAACCAGAAGCGACCGCGCTGGCTGATTTTGTGTCGGCCTTTGGCCTCAATGGTTTCTACGAAAGCTTGAAAGCGCGGAAGGCCTGTTGTGGGGTCCGCAAGCTTGAGCCCTTGGGGCGTGCACTTAGCGGTTACGATGCTTGGATTACCGGGCAGAGACGGGAGCAAGCCCTGACACGAGATCAGTTGGAAGAGCGCGAGCAGGATACGACCCACGATCTGGTCAAACATAATCCGCTGGCCGCTTGGAATTGGGCCGACATTTTGGCCTATGCCGAGCAGTTTCAAGTCCCTCTCAATCCACTCCATGCACGCGGCTATGTGTCCATCGGTTGCGACCCCTGCACGCGTGCCATTCGGCCCGGTGAACATGCCCGGGACGGTCGCTGGTGGTGGGAAAGTGCCGACACCAAGGAGTGCGGCCTGCACCAGAACAATCATAATCCGGAAATAATCGCATGACCTTCTTTAGCCGTCTCCTCCACCTCGACCGCCTCGAATCGGAGGCCATCTACATTTTGCGCGAAGCCGCAGCCCAAAGCCGCAACCCGGCGCTTTTGTTTTCCGGCGGCAAAGATAGCGCCGTCCTATTGCATCTGGCGCTAAAGGCCTTCCGGCCGGAAAAACTGCCTTTCCCGTTGTTGCATGTCGATACGGGCCATAATTTTGAGGGCGTCACCGAATTCCGTGATGAGACAGCGGCGAGACTGGGTGAGCGCTTGGTGGTCGCCGATGTAGAAGCGTCTATCCAGCGCGGTAGCGTCCGTTTGGCGTCGCCGACAGCCAGCCGCAATGCCGCCCAAGCCGTGACCCTTCTTGAAGCGATTGAAACCCATGGCTTTGACCTCTTGCTTGGCGGTGCCCGACGCGATGAAGACAAGGCGCGGGCAAAGGAACGCGTATTCAGTCACCGCGACGCATTTGGTGCGTGGAACCCAAAGTCTCAGCGGCCCGAACTCTGGGACCTTTATAATGGTCGCCTGCAAGTGGGGGAGAACTTCCGTGTATTCCCCCTATCCAATTGGACCGAGCTGGACATCTGGACCTATATTGAGCGCGAGAAAATCGCACTGCCCAGCCTCTATTTCGCCCATGTGCGGCCCGTCGTGCGCGACGGCGATTATTGGCGGCCCGTCACTTCCGTAACCCCAGCCGCGGAGGGCCAAGAGGTTGAGCGCCGCCTCGTGCGCTTCCGCACCGTGGGCGACATGACCTGCACCTGTCCAATCGAAAGCGATGCCTCCGACATAGCCGCCATCATTGCCGAAACGCGCCTCAGCACCTTGTCTGAGCGTGGTGCCACCCGCATGGATGACAAGGTCAATGAGGCCGCCATGGAACGGCGCAAGCGGGAAGGTTATTTCTGATGACACAAGCTCAAACCAAACTCGTCCGCATTGTCACAGCTGGCAGCGTCGATGATGGCAAGTCAACCTTGATTGGTCGCATTCTCCACGATTCCAAAGCGCTCATGAGCGACCAAGTCGATGCGCTATCGAACGCCCGCTATAGCCGAGCCGAAGAGGGCGACCTTGATCTGTCCTTTGTCACTGACGGCTTGGAGAGCGAGCGCGAGCAGGGCATTACGATCGATGTTGCCTATCGCTATTTTGCCACCCCCCAGACGTCGTTCATCGTGATTGATGCCCCGGGGCACGAGCAATACACCCGCAATATGGTGACAGGGGCGAGCAATGCCGATGTCGCCATCGTATTGGTTGATGCATCGCGCCTGCACCAGGGCGCACTCAAAGTCCAAACGCGCCGCCACGCAACCATCGCCCATTTGCTCGGCCTCAAGGTCGTGTTTGCTGTCAATAAAATGGACCTCATCCATTGGTCGCAAAAGGTGTTCCAAGAGGTTGAGGAGAGCTTGAAGCGGCTGAGCCGCAGCCTTGGGATTACCAATCCCGCGATCGTGCCTATCAATGCGCGCTCAGGCGATAATGTGGTGGCGGTCAGTCCTGCAGCGCCTTGGTATCAGGGTGCGTCGCTATTGGAGGTGCTACAAAACCAAGGAGAGGGGACTGATTTGAGCGATCTTCCCTTCCGCTTTCCAGTCCAACGCGTTGTCCGCGTCGATGGTCATAAGCTAGAGGCGCAACGCGGCTATGCTGGGCGGATTGCCTCTGGTCAAGTGTCTGTGGGTGACGAGGTTCTTGTTGGGCCTCATCGCCGCCCTACTAAAATCTCGCGGATCGAAACCTTTGACCAAAGTTTGACCCAAGCCGAAGCAGGCCAGTCTGTTACGCTCTACACCGAAGACGAAGTCGATGCGGCACGGGGCGATATTCTAACCGGGCCAGAGTCCAGCTATGCCAATCGCGTCATCGCAGACTTGTGCTGGTTGGACGATCAGGCTTGGGATCCCCGTCGCCGATATCTTATTCAACAGGGCACGGCGGCCATCACCAGTCGGATCGAGAGCGTGCTGCACATCCGCGACATGCGCGACCTATCTGAAGTTCGTGGCGATCAAGCCCTCAAGCTTAATGATATTGCCTTGGTTCAGCTTCAAACACAGACGCCCATTTTGGCAGATCATTTTAAAGACAATCCAAAGACCGGTGCCTTCATTCTGATTGATCCTGAGACCAATCAAACGGCAGCTGCCGGCATGATCCGAGGGGTTGTTTAAGGCCAGTTCAATTGCGGCTGGGCCACTGCCAACGTGGCCGGTCTGGACCTGAAACGACGGTCTCGCCGAGGTGCTTGCTCAAGGCGAACATCGCGACTTCTGCCTCGTTGGCTAAAGCATCTACCAACGCCGGCGCGTGGGTCACGATGATCAATTGCGTTTTGCGCGCTGCGTTGACGACCAGCCTTGCCAAGGGTGCCAAGAGGTCGGGATGCAAACTCGTCTCTGGTTCGTTCAAAACCATGAGAGAAGGCGGATCTGGCGATTGGAGGGCGGCAACCAACAGCAAATAGCGCAGGGTCCCATCTGAAAGCTCGGTAACCTTTAACGGGCGCAAGAGCCCAGATTGGCTGAGTTGAATGTCAAAGTAGCCATCGTCCTTGGCAACAACGTCCATTTCTGCCCCGTCAAAAGCATCGGCAATCGCTGCATCAAAGGCGGCACCATCGCCTATTTCGCGGATGGTTTGGCTGGCGGCAGCCAAGTCGGCCCCGTTGCTGGCCAAGACAGGCGTATAGGTGCCGATCTGGGGTTGACGGGCAGGGGCCTCTGCATCGGTCCGAAAATGATCATAATAACGCCAGCTGCGCAGACGCTCGCGCATGTTCAACAATTCCAGCCCATCATGTGGATCGCTGCAATGGGTCATCATGGAGGCAGAAGCTGCCAGGCTGGTGTAGACTTGCTGCCACTGGCCGTCTTTTGCGCGCAAACGAACGCCTGGACCCTGCCGCAAAGCGATTGAGTTGGATCGGCCTAAGGTCTCACCAAGCCACAAGGCCTCGGCCTTAATCGCGGGGTCTCTTGCGAAGGCGGAACGCGATGGGATCTGCAAGCCCAAGTCGATGGCATATCCATAATCCTCACCCGAGAAGCCAAGCTTTAACGAGACCGGACCCTGTCGACGGGTGCCTTGAACCGGGACCTCGCCACGCTTCATCGCCGCGGAAATGGACTCAGGACCCGCCCAAAGAGTTGAGGTTAGGCCACCCTCCCGCGCGAGGGACTGAATCACCCGGCCTTGTGCAATATCTCCAAGTAAGCGAAGCGCGCGATAGACATTTGATTTGCCTGTGCCATTCGGCCCTGTCACCACATTGATGGCACCGAGCGCAAGCACGCAATCTCGCAAGGATCGGTAGCCTGAAATAGCCAGTTTCGAAATCATGAATTACGGACCCGCTCAAATTAGCACTTAGATATTACGTGACACTAGGCCAAAGCACCTTGCCTCTCAATCCATAGGCGAATGCATGACAGAAGTCTCACCAATGATCGCCAGCTGACCTGATTTCCAAATCGAATGCTTAGTCATGATCTGAGCAAATAGACTGCCCTCAACGAAAAAGGCGAGCCAGCTGCGAAGCCGATCTAGTGGCACTTGCTGAAACCAATCGGGGTCCACTGCTGCAAACTGGCGAACAAACGGAAAGAGGCAAATGTCGACCAAGGTTGGCGATTGTCGCGCCAAAAATGGCGACGTAGCGAGACGACCCTCTAAGTCCATCAGAATTTCTAGGCCCCGATCTCGCGCCGTTGCCATCGGTACATCAAAGCGCTGGGGATATTTATACTGATCTAGATAGGTTTTGAACGGCCCATCATTGCGTTCAACCAATGCCTCAAGGTCTGGGCACCAACCTTGGAGCCAGCGCTCTGGATCATTCCGCTTCAATGCATAAAGCATGATGTCGCGGCTTTCCTCGATTACCTCACCCCCTAGCAAAACCAAAACCGGAACTGTTGCCTTGGGCGAGACCACTAGCATTTCAGCTGGCTTGTCCTTCAACGAGACCTCACGAATCTCATGGCGCAAGCCCGCAACAGCCAAAGCCATTCTCGCGCGCATCGCATAAGGGCAGCGACGAAAACTGTAGAGGATCGGTAACTCCGGTCCCATGGCCTTAGGCAATCGCCCACCGAGACGCGATACGACCGACTTCTGCAAGCACAGCCTGAAACTCGTCCCGTATGTCACCGTAGGCAAAGGCGGTTTCATAATAGGCCGCGACAATGATAGGCGCGCGCCCTGGCGGCCAGAAAATCGCGACATCATTATACTTGTCTAACATGCCATCAGCCATGCCCGTACCCGTCTTGTCGCCAGCCTTCCACTCAGGTGGAAAGCCAGCCCGGAGCCGCTTTGCCCCAGTTCGGGTTTCAACCATCCAGCCAATAAGGAGGTCTTTTGAGGCCTTCGATAAGTATTCTGTTGTCAGATAACGCGCGATCAAACCTGCCATGGCAGCGGGCGAAGTCGTATCGCGTGGATCATCTCCCACAACGAAATTCATCATCGGCTCATAGCGATCAATCCGCGTTACGGGATCACCTGCCAAACGAAAACGCTGTGTCACAGCCCCTGGCCCACCAAGTTCGCGGAGGATGAGATTAGCAGCGGGATTATCGCTGGTAATTTGGGTGGCCTTAGCAAGTTCACCAATGGTCATGCCGCCTGCAGCAAGATTGGCCCCGGTCACCGGGGCATGAGAAACCATGTCGCCTTTTGAATAGGCAATAAACTGATCGAGTTTGCGCCTGCCAGCATCCATATCCCGCAAGACTTCTGCCGCCAACGGCAGTTTAAAGGTCGAACACATCGCAAAGCGCTCATCTCGGCGGTGACCGACCAATTCGCCGGTTGCGGTGTCGAGTATCCCGACACCGAGCCTGCCTTGGGACTTTGCCTCAAGTGCCATCAGCTCTTCAGTGGGCGCTTTACGGGCAGGGGCCTTGGGGAGAGGTGCTGCACAAGCAGTAAGGCCCGGCAGGGCTAGCGCACCAGCAAAGGCAAAACTCATAAATGTGCGGCGGTCGTTTTGGGGGTTGAAATTCATGGATCACGCCTCACGCGCTGAAGACGAATTGGCACCATCAGGCCTTGTTCTGATAGGCTGCCAAAATGATTTCGACATGGAAGTCAATCATCGCCGGGACATCGCCCCATGGGAAATCTGGGCGGGCAAGCAAAAGTGCACATAGGCCGTGCATCGTCGCCCAAAGGCTTTGCGCGAGATGATCTGTAGAGCCTTCTCGTAAATGCCCTTCACTCTGTAAGAGGGCAACTTCGTCGCGGAAGCTCGCGAAAGCATGCATGCCAGGCAAAATATCAGGGTTGAACGGCTCGTCATCACAAGAGGTCGGACCTTCCAGCATGAAAGCTACCCGGTAAGCCGTCCCTTGTTCGAGTGCAAAACTAATATAGCCGCGGATCAAAGCTTCAAGACGCGCGGTCGCTGGAATATCCGCGCCTCGGATCGTGCCGATCAATGCCTCTAAGACCGCAAAGGCGCGCGCCGACAAAGCATTGGTCAAGGCTTCTTTGGTCGCAAAATGGGCATAAAGGCTGGGCTGGGAAATGCCAACTGCATTAGCGATCATGCGGGTAGACGTGCCAGCAATC
>JAJTGP010000036.1 GCA_021299265.1 Hyphomonadaceae bacterium
ATTATCATCGCGGTCGCCAGAAAACTCCTCACACACCTCAACGCCATGATCCGCTCAGGACAGCCTTGGAGCAATCAAATCAACGCTGAATTGACACCCGCATGACCTTGGTCAAGACAGTTGCTACCGCGCGGAGCTCATTTCTGCGGCCTGAAGCAGGTCCGAGTCAATCGACCAATAGTCCCTCATCCCTCCCGCTGGCTTAACAAAAACGCGCGCACCTTTGGATTTTCCGTCAGACCGATCGCGCGCTCCATCGCTGCCGCTGCGGCGTCGCCTTCCTCGCAGGCGCGATGGGCGGCGGCTAAGGTCACCCAATAGGGTTGATAGGTGCTGACATCGCCTGCATCGAGGCTGAACAGAACGTCGAGGGCCGAACGCCCTTGCCCCATGGCTTGCAGGACGGCGGCATAGCTAACGAAGGCGCCAATGCTGGGCCGATGGGTGAGCAAGAGCTCATGGAAAGAGCGCAGCGCCGCCCAATTGGTCGTGCCTGTGATCGGGGCTTGGATATGGATGGATTGGATGGCCGCTTCGATCTGAAACCGACCGAGCCGGTTCAGCTTGGAGGCGCGGACGAGAAGGTCTTCAGCTTCGATGATCTTGGCGCGTTCCCATAAGGTCGCATCTTGATCCTTGAGGGGCACAAAATCGCCATCCGGCCCCCAGCGCGCCGCCTTGCGCGCATCGACATACAGCATCAACGCCAACAGGCCCAAGGCCTCCGGCTCTTGCGGCATGAGAGACACCAGCAGGCGGGCGAGAAAGATGGCTTCTTCGGCCAGTGAGATATTGCGGTCATCCGAGCCTGCCACCGCGTCAAAAGACGTGCCGAACGCGGCATAGATCGCCGACAGCACATCTTCCAAACGGGCTGGCAACGCGTCGAGATCGGGGATTTTAAAGCCGATGCCGGCAGCCTTAATCTTGGCTTTGGCGCGCACCAAACGCTGGCCCATCGTCGTGGGAGAGACCAAGAAGGCAGAGGCAATCTGGGCGGCATCAAGGCCTAGGATCGTTTGGAGCATCAAAGGCGTTCGAACATCTTCTTGAATGGCTGGGTGGGCGCAGACAAACATGAGGGCCAAGCGTTGATCTGGAATAGGCTCTTGCGCGGCAGACGGGGCGTCCATCCTTCGCAAAATCTCGTCCATACCGCGAAGCTTTACAGCTTCATGCCGATGGGCATTGATCAAGCGATTGCGCGCAGTGGTCAAAAGCCAAGCATCAGGATTGGTGGGGATGCCGCGCTTGGGCCACGTCTCTAAGGCTGCTGCAAAGGCCTCTGACAAGGCATCTTCGCTGGCAGCCAAATCCCCATCGCGCGCGGCCAAGAGCGCCACAAGGCGACCATAGGAGGCGCGCGCCGCGCCCACCACCGTCTCGACAATTTTGTCCTTGCCGGGAGGCGTGGCCGAAGAGACGCGCGCATCGGCCATGGTTAGCCTTGGGGTGGAGGTGGCATCACGGGGCGGATTTCAATTGACCCTGCGCTTGCCGCTGGGGATTTTGCGGCCCAGTCGAGCGCGGCATCCAGATCAGCTACCTCAATGATGAAATAGCCACCTAATTGCTCTTTCGTATCGGCAAATGGACCATCTTGAACCACGCGCTTGCCGTCGCGGATTCTCAGCGTCGTTGCCGTGTGAGGCGGTTGCAACCCATCGCCATTAATGACGATGCCAGATTGATGCATGGCGCCGATAAAGGCAGACCAGCCACCCCAATAGGCTGCCGCCTGTGCTGGATCGTCCCGCTTGGACCGTTCGGCTTCGGTTTCGTTCATAATCAACATGAATTGCATGGTAAGTCTCCATTGGTTTTATGACTCAGTCGCTCGGTCTGGTCGAGGGGGGTGATGATTTGAGATCAGGCTGCAAGCCGCTGTTTGTCGGAAAATCGGGCGACCCACAGCAAGGCTGCTGCGATGGCTACCACAACGGTCAGGACGATCACTTGGGGCGGGCCCAAAGCCGCAAACACGCCATGGACAATGTCGCCAATATAGAGGACGACATAAGCAACCAGTGAGGCCAGCAACACGGGCTGAGCGCCCTTATTTTTGACGGCCATCAAGATCGAGCCAATCAGCCCGCCAATGACGCCAACGCCAAAGGCAAAATTCATCCAGAACGGAATCGACAGATAGACATCAATTTGTTCCGGCGTCATGCCCTTGGCCGCCAGACTTGCGGAGGTTGCTGTGACCGCGCCCATAAACTGGACGAGGCCAAAGATATTCCACGCAATGCCTAGGACTGCGACCGCCCAGAACCAGGGCGGCAACTTTCGCTGTATGCCAGCTTCAACCATTTTCTGCTCCTTCAAACATCTCAGAGACGGGGAAGCAGCTCTCGCTTCTCGCGTTCTCACAAGCATGACACCTGAGCAGACAGCGATTTCGACAGCAGTCAGAAAAAAGTGCAGCGACGTGTCAGAATAGTTGTCGAAACAGGCTATGGGTGATGCCCTGCCCTCAAGGACGCCCAAAACGCTCATGCTGACCGACCTCATCCTGTTTCGCCATGGCAAAGCCGTTCGCCCGCATGAGGCAGGCGATGACTTCAGTCGTGGCTTGACCCCGCGCGGGCGGTTGCAAGCCGCAGCCCAAGCGAGCCGTTTGAAAGAGGCGGGTTGTGACCTCCAGCTCGCATTGGTCTCCACAGCCTTACGCGCCGCCGAGACCTGGGATGCCTGCCGACCCGCTTTCCCCGATGCGCAAGTTCACTTGTCGCGCCCGCTTTATTTGGCAGCACCCAGCATTTATCTGAACGCTGCGAAGACGGCCAAGGCCAGCCGCGTGATGATCATTGCGCATGATCCGGGCCTCCACGAACTGGCACGCAGCCTGATGAAGGGCGATACGGGCCAAGACCGAGGGCAAACTTCTTTGCGCGAGCACCTGCCGACCAGCGGTGTCGCTTGGTTCTATGCTGACCCAGAAGCCAGCTCCGGGTTTAAGTTGAAGCAATTTTGGCCCCCTGAACCCGTGTCGGCCTAGGTGCTGGCGCGGGATTGGCAGTTCCGCCGCACGCTTCCTAATGACAAATCAACCCCTGTGCGTGCATGAAGTTGCATGAGCAAACCAAAGCGCACCCCTTTAAAGCCCTGGACGATAGAAGCCGTAGTCGATGGCAACCGCTTGCGCGTGCAATTATCCGCCGCCGCACTGGACCATTTGGGTGATGAAAAGGCGGCCAGAGCCCGGGCTCTGGACCTGCTCAAAGGGGCTTTGTTTCGCGGCCGCCTGATTGCGCAAGAGCGGTTAGAAAGCGGCGCCGGCGGGCTTGATTGCGCGCACCTGTTGGCAGCCGTGCAAGATCAAGTGATCTCAGCCCTCTATGATTTCACGATCACTCACGTGTTCCGCGCACGCAATCCGACGGCGGCAGAGCGGTTGAGCGTGTGTGCCACGGGCGGCTATGGCCGCAATTCCATGGCGCCATCGTCGGATGTCGATTTAATGTTCGTCCGCCCAATCAAGGATGCGTCTTGGGCCGAGAGCGTGATTGAATATATGCTCTATATGCTGTGGGACATGGGCCTGAAAGTCGGCCATGCCTCGCGCACGATTTCTGAGTGTTTGCGCGCTGCCCGCGAAGACATGACGATCCGAACCTCGGTACTGGAAACCCGCTTTGTCTGCGGCGATAAGCTATTGTTCCGGGAGTTGGAAATCCGCCTGCGCAAGGACTTGTTTGACGGCACGGCAGCAGACTTTGTCGCGGCGAAACTGGCCGAGCGCGACAATCGCCACCGCCGCACGGGCGAAAGCCGCTATATGGTCGAGCCCAATATCAAGGACGGCAAAGGCGGCCTACGCGATCTACATACCCTCTTCTGGATCGCTAAATATATTCACGGCACCGATGAGGTCGGCCAATTTGTCGAAAAAGGCATTTTCAGCCGCGAGGATATGAAGCACTTTAATCAGGCAGCTGAATTCCTATGGACCGTCCGCTGTCACCTCCATTTCCTAACGGGGCGGGCGGAAGAGCGCCTGACCTTTGACTTACAGCCTGAAATGGCCCGCCGCATGGGCTATGGCGATAGGGCCGATAATCCAGCGGTAGAGCGCTTTATGAAGCGCTATTTTCTCGTCACCAAGCAAGTGGGTTCCTTGACGCGCATCTTGTCGGCGCGGCTGGAGTTAGACCGGCAAAAAGCGGCGCCGCGCGGGATATCGCGCTTCTTTGCCAGCCCGCAAAAGGCCAAACAGCTGGATGACCCCCGCTTTATTGAGGATCGGGGTCGCATCGGGTTTGCGCATCCAGAACAGGTCGCCGACGATTTGTCGGCCCTGATCGATATCTTCAAAATGGCAGATAGCTTAGACCTTGATATCGATCCCTCCGCACTGGCGCGCGTCACCAGCATGGCGGCGAAGGGCCGGATTATGCGAGACGATCCAAAGTCCGTTGCCAGCTTCTTAGACCTTGCCACCTCAACGAAAGACCCTGCCCGTGCGTTGGGGCTTTTGAATGAGGCTGGTCTCTTAGGTAAGTTCGTCCCCGAATTTGGGCGGATTGTCGGCCAAACCCAGTTCAATATGTATCATCACTTCACTGTGGATGAGCATACTTTGCGCGGTATCGCCAATATCTCCGATATTGAGCACGGTCGGTTGAGCAAGGAATTGCCAGTCTCGACAGAGCTTTTCCCGCGCATTGCCAACCGCCGCGCGCTCTATTTGGCCATGTTGCTGCACGATGTCGGCAAGGGCGAAGGCGATCAACAGATTGAAGGGGCAAAGGCTGCCAATATTGCCTGTCGCCGTCTGGGCCTTGATGCTGAAGAGGTTGAACTGGTTGCTTGGCTGGTCGGGCACCATTTGATCATGAGCGAAGTGGCCCAGCGCCGCGATATTGGCGACCCGAAAACCATCACAGACTTTGCAGCTAATGTCGGGACGTTGGAGCGGTTGCGCTTGCTGCTGGTTTTGACCGTGGCTGACATTCGCGCTGTGGGTCCAGGTGTTTGGAATGATTGGAAAGCGCAGCTCCTGCGCGACCTATATAAGCTGACCGAGGCCACGCTGCGGGGTGGCCGGTCCGATGAAGGCTTTGTGCGCCGTCAATTGCGGGCTCAGGCGGATGAGCGCCGAGCGCAGGCCTTGATTGACCCCATTCTCGCGGAATTCTTTACCAGCCTCGAAGACGCTTATTGGCTCGGATTTGATACCGATCAACAGAAATGGCATGGAGCCGAAGTGGCGAAAGCGCTGCGGCAGCAATCGCCCTTTTGGCTCGCCTCGCGGCTAGCACCCAGTCGCGGTGCCACAGAGGTCTTGGTCCTATCACCCGATCAACCGGGCCTCTTTGCAGCCCTGTCGGCCGTATTTGCGCAAGCAGGCGCCAATGTCATTGATGCGCGAATCCATACCTCCAAAAGTGGCCAAGCCTTCGACGTCTTTGCCCTACAGGATCAGTCCGGGGCGGCCTTTGGCGAAGGCCGGCAAGACGCCATCGACCGCCTGTTTACCCGCCTAGAAACGGCACTGGATGCGCAACGCAAAGCGGAGCGAGAGCGTCTGGTTGCAGCCACGGCTGGCACCGTTAAAAAGCCGACCAATCGCACTGCCGCGTTTGCGATTGAGCCCGTCATCATGATCGACAATGAAGGCGCGGCCTTTGATACGATTGTGGAGGTCTCGGGTCGGGATCGCACAGGCCTCTTGGCCGATCTGGCGCAAGTCTTTGAGGACGAGGGCCTAAACGTGACCTCTGCTCATATTGATAGCGTGGGCGAGCGGGCAACAGATGCGTTTTATTTACGCGATCGCGGTGGCTTTAAATTGTTGGAAGCGCGGCGGATCACGACTTTGAAGGAGCGTCTGATGGGCGTTCTGGCAGAAGCAGATACGTCGGAGGGGCCAAGCCTTTTGCCCCGCCGGAAACTCGCACGCGCACGCGCCAGCAGCCGCCGCTAAGACCCTATTGCGTTTGGACCATCTCGGTTGTCGCCGCATATTCATCTTGCAGCCAAGCCAGAATTTCGCGCGCCGCCGGGTGATTAATCGACTGATAGCGCTCAACTAAGGCTTCGCGCCGCTTACCAAGCTTGGTAAGCCCTAGGTCCTGGAAACTCATGATGTCGGCGCGCACCTTATCGGCCAATTCTGAGCCTAAGACTTTCACCGCTGCAGCATGGCCACTCGCGCCATAGCAATATTCATCACCTTGTTGGTAGGCGATGGCGAGCGAAATCGCGGGTATGCAGGTGAGAAGGGGCTGCAAGGCCGGATTGAGGGCGTGGCCGGACACCCAATCCGCTAAACGGTGGGAGCGGCCGGTAAAACCGCGTAGGTGCAGGAATTGGCTCATCCGAGGGCCATCATTGACGGGATAATTATCCCATAACAGAGGCTTGCGCTTTAACAAGGCTCCAATTTCACGCACATGGCCGACCGAAATCTCACGCGCGCAGACCTCTTCACCCGTCCAATAAATATCGATTTCCGGATCAAGGCTTAAGCCTAACTCCCGCAGATAATGTTCGGGGCGGCGGCCAAAAACGCGGTCCAGCACAGGATCGTTGGAATAATAAGTCGGAGTCATGGACAGCTTCAACTGGGGTGCGGTGTCACGCGCAAGATGCATGATCTCAATTTGCCGCTGTGCGAGATCTGGCAGGCTGGAGTGCATGTCGTCGAAGAAAATGCCGAGATCTTGAATACCGTGAGAGGCCAAATCCTCAACGCGGTTGATGAAGGTATTGCGCACGCTACCATTGAAATCATTGAAGGCTTCATAGGGGCTGAGGCCAATCCCGACCCGGACGCCAAAGCCTTTGCAGAAAGCGACAAATTGCGAAATCTGCGCGGCTTCTTGCAAAGAATGCGGCTCTACCCACCGGCGTCGCAAGAAAGGGTCACCTTTGGGCGCATAATGGAAAAAGCGATAGCCATAAGGGGCTAACATCTCAACCACAGCACGGCGGTCATCCCATGACCATGGTTGACCGAAATAACCTTCAATAATACCTAAATTAGGGGTCGACATAGGGGCACCTAGTCTTGTGATCCACTCTCGGGACGGAATTTTGCGACTAATTGATCTTGTGAGGCCCGTTGCTCTGGCGTCAAACGGGCACCAATTTCTCGAACTTTTGCCGACGCGTCCTGATCCCCGCCACGGGCAGCCAAAGCAAACCAATAATAGGCTTGCACGTCAGACTTTGGACCGCCAAGGCCTTGCTCTGCCATAGCACCCAAATTGAACTGAGAGTCGGTGACACCGCGCTGCGCCGCAAGACGGAAGCTTTCGGCTGCACGCGCCATGTTTTGTGGCACGCCATCGCCATTGGCGTAATAGACGCCCAGATTATGCATCGCTTGGCGGCTACCGCGCGCTGCAGCGCGTTCGGTCAAAGCACGTGCTTGCGACAAATCCTTGGGAACGCCATCGCCATTCTCAAATTTTCTCGCCAAGCGGTTCATCGCGCGTGTATCGCCACTGTCTGAAGCGCGGCGCAGAAGCGCAACGCTGCCTGCGCCATCACCAGCTTGTTCACGCGCCATGGCTTGTTCGAACAGGGAACCGCTGGCAGGTGTTGCGCCAGATGCGACGACAGGTGGGACAGCGCGCGGCTGATTTGGTGTTGCTGCCACAGCGGCGGCAGGCGCGGCGGCGGTTGGGGTTGCTGGCACGCGGGTTGGCGCTGCGGCTGCGGCGGTGGCGGTGGCTGCGAGTGCAGGTGCGGCGACCGAAGCCACCCGGGGTGGGGCTGCCGAACTGGCGGTTGGCGCTTTCGCGACTGTAGCAACGCGCGGTGCCGGCTGCGCGATTGGGCGCTGAGACGGCCGCGGCGTTGCGTCGGGACGAGCGGCGTTAAAAGTGGAGGTGCGCAGGCGCGCACGCTGAGCTTCGGCACGAGCTTTAGCGGCGCGAGCTTGTGCATCTGCAGAAGCCATGATGCGCGCTGCTTCTACTTGCTGAGCCGTCGGTGCCGGCTTAGCGGCGGGTGGCGTGGCAGCAGGGGGTGTCGCAACCTTTGTCGCTGGCGGCACCAATTGCGCCTTTGGCAATTGTGGCGGTGGGTTTGCGATGCTTGGCGTCGTCGTTGCACCTGCGGCACTTGGGGAAGCTGGGGCTGCAGCTGGCGCCGCGGCGGCGGGTGGAGTGCCTGCTGGGCCTGCAGCGACGGGTGCCGCTGGTGGTTGAGTGGCGTCCGCTCCGGGGGCAGGCACCGCGCCTGCAACGGGTGCAGGCGTGGCCATTTGCGTCGCAAGCTCTGGCGGCAAGGGCACGTTTTCTTGCTTGAGAGCGGCTGGCTTTTCGTCAGCATTGGCCGACGGCCGTAATTGGCTATAGACCGCAAAACCACCGGTAGCGACCAAAGCGGCGGCGGCGGCGATGCCAACCGGGGACAAGGGCCCCTTCGGCTTAGCCCCGTCCTTACCGGGATCTTTGCCGGCCTGAGGCGCTTGTGCCTTGGCAACAGGCTTCGTCTTTGCGTTTTGGGCTTTTGCGTTTTGGGCATCCGCCTTTTTGTCTTTGCCGCCAGGTGCCTTTAAGGACAGGGCTGGCTTCTTCTTGCTTTGGGCAGCTTCCCGCGCAGCGGCAGCCTGATTCGCGGCCCGGCGGGCAGCGACCAAATAGTCTGGCGCTGTGCCGGCACTCGTGCTGGGCTCATCCCAGTCATGGTCCAAGACACCGAGGCCATCATCGAAATCAGCGTCGAGCGGTGCGGTCGCGTCCAGCGCCATCGGCTCCAACTCGGCACCAAAAGGATCGTGGCTGCCTGCCAACGGGTCTGGCACATCATGGCGCAGATCAGCGAAATCGCTCAGGGGTTCGACATCATCGCCGTCTGGAAACGGCGAGCCGAAACTGCCACGCCGCGCCGGACTGGCACCGGTTGCTGCGGCCGCAGGTTTTGCATTTGGACTATCCATGAAGAATGGATCGTCAAACTGCGGTTTCTCCAGCGAATTCAAGCGTGTTTCAAAGCTGAAGCCATCGTCATCGGGCAATTCAGCCGGATTGACAAAGCCCAATTCTTCACGCGCCGGCCCACCGACATCAACTGCATGATTGGGATCATAAATCGGCTCAGCATAGGCTGCGACACTTCCCTGCTCCGCCTTTTCCAAACGCACACCAAAAGCAGCAAAGTCGCGCTGCAGCGGCGCAATCATCGACTGAACGCGCGCGTCAACCGATTGAATTTCCGTGCGCACTTGGCCTAGGGCTTCATCGAGCATTTCGCGTGTCTTGTCGTCTTTGCCACCGACACTGGAAGCAAGGCTTTGAAGCGCATTGTCATGATTGGCCGCGAGACGATCCGCCAATTCCTGCACTTGCTTACTGATCGTAGCGATGGATTCTGCGGACTGACGCTCGGACGTATCGAGGCGGTCACCCAGGTTTTGCGCCAAACGTTGGATATGTTGGCCCGCCTGCTCCATAACGGAGGCATCATGCCGCTCAATCGACGACAGACGCTCATCAACGGCACGTGTGATGCGCGCCAGCTCCAGCTTCATCGCTATAGAGCCCGTTTGATCTGGGCCAGCCTCACGGCTTTCCACTTCAGCCAAGCGCGCATCGAGAGCGTGCGTGGCTTCTGCCAGTTTGGCACTGACGCGATCAAACGCCTCGTGACTGCGCTGTTCACTGGCGTCGAGACGGCTCGCGAGGGCTTGAGCCACTTCCGTCATCTGGCCACCGACACCGCCAGAAACAGCCGCTTCAACCTGCCCCTGCAGGTCAGCACGGGTCGCCTCAATCTTGGCATTCAAATCATGGAGGCGCGCGGAAAGCTCGTTGGTCTTGGCCTCAAGCGCATCCACGGCCGTCAGCGTATCGCCGGTCTTTCCTGCCCCTTCAAGTTGGGTCAGGCGCGCGGAAAGCTCCACCAAGGCCTCGACCATGCGCGACGCATTATCCTGCGCATGGGCTTCAATGCTGTTCACCCGCTCTGTCACCAGATTGATGCCTTGGTTAGCACCTTCAATGGTTTGGGTGGTGATATCTTCCAATTGACCCAAGCGGCCCTCGAGGACCGAAACATCGCCCCCTGCAGGCCGATCACCAACCTCTTCAAGGCCGGTCAGCCGCGCTGAAAGGTCAATCATAGCATCGGCAAAGCGGGAATTGGTTTCTTGGGCCAAAGCCTCTGTCGTGGCCAAACGCTCAGCGACCAAGCCCAAGCTTTGGTCAACAGTTTGGATGGCCTCTTGCGTGACTTTCTCAATCTGGCCGACGCGGGTATCGGTCTCAAACACTTGGGTGGACAAGCGGGCCAGCGCCGATTCCAGCGACTTCAAGGCCGCCAAGGATGCATGCGATGGGTCTTGCGATTCAATGCGGCGTAAGCGCTCGCTCAAGACCACTTGAGTTTCGCGCAGATCGTTTAGATGGGTCTCAACACGCCCCATGGCGGTGTCGCCGCTTGGTGCGGCTTTTTCAAACTTTTGCGACAAGCGATCATCGACAGTGGAAGGCTGTGCTGGCGCTGCCATTTCCACACCACCGGACTCTAAGCGACGGGTGAGCTGTTCAAGCGCCGCTGTCAGGCGGCCGGCTTCTTGACCGAAACTCCCACCAGATTTTGCACTGGGAACTGGCTTTGGCGCGGGTTCATCTGTCTCTGCGATCAGTCGGTTCAGCAATTCGCCCAGCGTGAGACCTTCGCGGCGCGCGAGATCCTTCGCAGCCTCGCGTGTCTTAGGCTCTACGCCTTTCACACTCCATGGCGACTGTCCGCTCATTCGAATCACTCTTCCGCCAAGTTCTGCGGTCCCACAAGAAATTTCCGAAGAAATTCAGCTACCCCGACTGTTCATTTACTGCTTCGCAGAATTTGAACAGTCTAAATTGTGGTTTCGACTTTCTTCGTACTGCTCGACTTGTAGGTGTTACGGTAAATGAGCGGTTAATAAGGATTAACAAAGACAGCCCCTCAAGCCGTAACTTGGGCAAGTCGGCACTTTGTCCTGAATCACACATCATCATAGAAAGGGCTGGGCTGAGCGGACCAAGCGCCTTTCGTCGCAAAAACAAAAAGCCCCGCCAGGATAACCAGCGGGGCTTATGCCTTAAAGCTTCGACAAATACCTATTCAGCAGCGATCTTCACTTGCTTCAAAGCATCGGCATTTACGCCGAAATTGACTGCTTGCAGGAAGCGAATGCCATCTTCGGCAATGTCATCGCCGACCATATGCTCACCTTCAGCCTCAAACTCCGCGAAGTCGACATACATGGCGTAGAAGGCCTTGGTACGATCGGTGATGATATTTGCATTCCACAAGGTCTTCACCAGAACGCGGAAGATGTTGGTAGCTTCCTTCATCCGCTCACGACGGTCTTCATCGGTTACCATTTCTTGGAACTGGACCATGATGATATCTGGATCGAGGCCGAATTGGTCATAGATGGCGCGCATTTGATGCGGTGCGACCAAATTGAACAACAAGGTCTGGAAGCAATGCGCGGCCCAGTCTTCAACAATCGCATGTTCTGCGGCATCGAGCTTTGGAATGGTGCGGTCGGCCCAAATCTTCCCAAACTTGTGGTGGAAGGCCTCGTCGGTCATGACCAATTGCGTCAGCTTTCGCGCCAGCGGGTCATTCCATTCCTTGTATATCATCGCAAAGGCACCCATGGCGAGGCCTTCGATCAACATTTGCATGCCGACGATTTTCTTATAAACTTCAGGCGCGTGAACGATATCGACCAGCAAAGTCTTCAGCACGTCGCCGCAAGGCAGAGGGCTTCCCCAACGGGCTTTGATATAGGCTGCGAAAGCGGCAACATGGCGGGCTTCTTCGCGGGCTTGGTTCGCCGCATATTCCTGCGCACCAGCATCGCGCAACACGTGGCAGAGCGAAGCGGAAAGGTTCAGCGCGCCCTGTTCGCCATGCAAAATGGCCGACAATTGCCAACGGGCCATTTCATTCTTGAAGCGAATAAGCTCTTTCGGCTTATCCTTGAAGAATTCTTGGACATAAGGGGTCTCCAGCGCAGGAACCATATGGTCTGGCAAGAGCGCTTGGTTTTCCATATCAAACGGCTCGTCAAAGTCGATATAGCGCTTGTCCGTCGGGTCCCAGAAGTGATCATGCGTGGCAGAGATGATTTTGTCGAAAGCTGTCGAACGGCCCGTGTGCCGGTCGATTTCCAACATGGCAGCAAAATCTGTTGGCGCGACCGCGTCATACAGAGCGTCTTTGGTAATGTGCGACGTTGTCATGCTTTCAATCTCTCCCATTTTGTTCGATGACCGGGTCTTTGGAACCTCGGCTTTGGTCCATGAGCTTAGAGCGACATCTAAGCGTGTCGCTTCTAGGCCTAACATGACACAAATTTCTAAAGGATCAATCAAAAAATGACGGGTGCGTCAGCTTCACCCATCAAAGGGTTGTGATGAGCTTACCCTACAGATCATGAATCGAGCGGTCCTTCGTCTCAGGCAGGAAGATCAAGGCCACCACGACGCTAATGGCCGTGATAATCACCGGATACCAAAGCCCCGAATACATATTCCCTGTCGTCGCGACGATGGCGACAGCTGTTGCCGGCATAAAGCCCCCAAAGAAACCGGTGCCAATATGATAGGGTACCGACAAAGCCGTATAGCGGATGCGGGTTGGGAACATCTCCACCAAGGCCGCTGCCAAGGGTCCATAGAGCGCTGTTGCAGCGACCACAAACACCATCAAATAGGCCAAAACGGTCAGATGATCGATCTTAGCAGGGTCTGCCTTGTCTGGATAATTTGCGGCCTTCAAAGCCGTCTTCAGCTTAGCCCCAAAGGCGTCCTTGGCGGCTTTTTGCGCTTTGGCATCGAGGGCGGAAATATCCACGCTATCGAGAATGACCGTGCCGATTTTGACTTGCGCCACGGCACCCGCAGGGGCCACTTCATTGTCATACGAGATGCCTGAATTGGTCAGATAGCTCTTGGCCACATCACAGCTGGACGAGAAGGCATCGCGCCCGTCTGGCGTTTTACCAACCGGGTTGAATTGCACCGAACAGGTTTCAGGGTCTGCCCGAACAACAATCGGCGTTGCGGTTTGGGCAGCAACAAGATCAGGATTGGCCGCTTTGGCCAATTGATGGAAGGCTGGGAAGAAGCTCACCACTGCCAAGATCATGCCCGCGAGCATGACGGGCTTGCGGCCCAATTTGTCGGACAGCCAGCCAAAGAAGACATACAGAACGGCCGAGAATGTGGTGATGATCAATAGCCAGATATTGATGGTCTGGGGGTCGACCTTCAGCTGGCGCTCCAAGAAGACTTGGACATAGAAGAAGCCCGTGTACCAAACCACCCCTTGCGCCATCATCAGACCAAATAAGGCTAGCAAGATCAGCTTCAGATTGCGCCATTGACCAAAGGCATCCGACAAGGGGGCTTTAGAGGCTGCGCCTTCTTCCTTGAGTTGCTTGAACATCGGGCTTTCTTCCAATTGCAAGCGGATCCACAAAGCAATCGCGAGCAAGAAAACCGACAGCAAAAAGGGCAAGCGCCAACCCCAAGATTGGAAGGCTTCTTCACCCAAAATGACGCGGGTCAAAAAGACCACCATTAAGGCCAAAAGCAAACCACCAGCAGCCGATGTCTGTACCCAAGAGGTGTTCCAACCGCGCTTATGGGCGGGCGAATGCTCCGCCACATAGATCACAGCACCGCCATATTCACCGCCTAAGGCAAAGCCCTGTGCAATCCGTAAAGCAACCAATAGGATTGGTGCCCAAATGCCGATCTGGTCATAATCTGGCAGCAGGCCAACGGCAAAGGTTGAGGCACCCATCATCACGATCGTGACCAAGAAGGCACCCTTACGGCCCTTGGTGTCGCCAATCGCGCCAAAGACCAAAGCCCCAAGGGGCCGCGCGGCAAAGCCGACGCCAAACGTCAAAAGCGCAAAGATGAATTGAGCAGCCGGGGGCGAACCCGCAAAGAAGTGCTGGCCCATCACCGAGGCCAGAAGGCCAAAGATGAAAAAGTCATACCACTCAAAGACAGTCCCGGCCGCAGAAGCGGCGACAACGGTCTTCAGTTTTTGCGGTTCAACAGGCGACGAAGCAGCAGGTTTTGTCACGATTAGCCCCTAAATCATGGTTTAGCGGGCTATCCTTGGACGTAGTTCAAGCTGCGATCAAGTAACAAGCCGGCGGCGGTTACAGACCGGCCTTAGTCTGGAGCCCGCCCTAAGCGGCGCGCTTCTTGAATTCGCCCGCGCACCAACCAATTGTCGACGTCTTTTGGGGCGAGGCGAAGGGCTTGGGCGATGTCGAGCTCTGCTGCGTCATAGGATTTTTGCTGCAACAGGGTTTCGGCGCGCAAGCGCAGCGCCAGCACATCTAATGGGCGGGTCGACAGGCACGATGTCAGATCGGCTTGCGCCTCGGCCCATTTGCCTTGACCTGCCTTGGCGCGAGCCCGGTCGAGCAAAAGGTCCGGCTCGCCGGGCTTGAGCTTCAAAGCGGCATCCAGCACTTTTTGAGCGGCGGCAAAATCTTCAATCATCAGCCACGCATTGGCGGCACGTGCCATGATCAAGACGCGCTGATCGATGTCGCCCGCGTCGGGGGCCGAGGCCAAAGCCGTTAAGCGCTCTGCTCCGCCGCCAATGTCCCCACTTTCAATGCGGGCGATGGCGATACATTGCTCAGCAAAGATGCCCCCGCTTTGGCTGCGCCAGACAAAACCGTCTTCGAGTGCTTCCTCAGGTTTGGTCTCTGCTTTGGTCATACAGGCCTGAAGCCGCGCCTCGTCACGCGGATCGGGGGCAGCGTGTGCCTGCGTGCCAAGCGCTAAGGCCAATAGCGCAAATGGGATCAGGGTCGTAAAAAGGGTGGAGCGATGGGTCACAGAACGGGTCATGCTGATCTTCTTATGCGGTTAAACGGCAAAACTGAGGCAAAGGGTTGGAACAGATGCGCGTTTTAGTTTTGGGCTGTGGCTATGTCGGCAAAGCTTTCGCCCAAACCTTGGCCGAACAAGGGGCCTTTGTGCAAGGCACGTGTCGAAGTGCGGCTAGCGCGGAAGAGCTGCGCCAAGCAAGTATCACCCCCATCCTGTTTGACGGGACTTTAAGTGCCGAACTGGCCGAGGCGGCCCAACAAGCTACCCACGTGCTTGCCTCCATCCCTCCGGGCCCTGACGGGGACCCGGCCCTTCTGGCCTTGTCGCCTGTTTGGACTCCCAAAGTAGGGACTTGGATCGCCTATCTATCGACCACCGGGGTTTATGGTGATCGGGCGGGTGGTTGGGCGTTTGAAGATGATGTACCGACGCCCTTATCCATCGAGGCTAAGCGGCGGGCCGAGGCCGAAGCCGGGTGGCGCGGCATAACAAGCCCAGCCCACGTGTTTCGCCTGCCCGGCATTTATGGCCACGGCCGCAGTGCGTTAGAGCAAGTCTTATCCGGCACGGCACGACGGATCGATAAGCCCGGCCAAGTATTTTCGCGCGCCCACCGCACCGACATTGTAGCCGCCCTGACAGCCAGCCTCGCCAATCCCAATCCCGGGCGCATTTATAATATCTGCGATGACCACCCTTGCGCCTCTGGCGACGTGATTGTGGAAGCCTGCAAGTTACTCGGGCGGGAGCCACCGCCCTTGATCCCGTTTGAGGCTGCAGGCCTGTCTGAAATGGGCAAGCGCTTTTATAGCGAGTGCAAGCGGGTTTCGAATGTGCGGGCTAAGGAAGAATTGGGCTGGAAATTGGCTTTTCCAACGTTTGTTGAAGGCCTCGCCGATTGCTATGAGGACTTGCAGACCCGCCAGCCGAGCTGACTAGGTTCGCATCTGCCGTTCAATCAGACTGAGCACGGCATGCAAGGCCAGCCCCATCAGGGCCAGCAGAAAGAGAGCTGCAAACATGGTTGCGGTCTCAAGCCGATTACCCGCCTCCACCAAACGCCACGACAAGCCGCCCGTGGCCCCGGTTCCGGCTACAAACTCTGCCACCACGACCCCGACAAGGGATAGGCCAGCCGCCGTCTTGATTCCGGCCAGCAGAAAGGGCGCAGCCGTTGGCAATTCCAAGCGCAGGAAGCGCTGCGTACTGCTGGCTTTATGCAGGCGAAACAAACGGTCCAGACCCGGGTCGACCGCCTTCAGGCCCGCCAAGGCAGACGTCAGGACAGGAAAGACTGCCACAATAACGGCAAGGATCAGAATCGCCCGACGCGGGTTTTCAATGCCCGTCCAAATGATCACCAAGGGTGCGATGGCCACAATAGGGGTGGCCTGCAGTACCAAGGCATAAGGCCCCAGACTGCGCTCCAGCAGGGGTATACGAGCAAAAATCAAAGCGACCAAAGTTCCAAGCCCGATGGAGATGGCTAAAGCTGTCAGCGCCAATCCCATGGTGACGCCAGCTGCGGGCAACAGCAGGGGTCCGCGCTCAACCAACGCCGCACCAATCGCGCTAGGTGGCGGCAAAATAACGCTTGGGACTTGGAAGAAACGGGTCAGGCCTTCCCACAGGGCGAGCATCAACAAGCCTGCTAGGATGGGGGCGAAGTCTATGCTTTTCATGCCGCCACCAATTGTGCGCTCAACACGCGCCTTGCGGCTGCAGCGGCATCTGCAAAGGCGGGTGAGGTTAAAAAGGCTGGATCGCGCGGCACATTGGGGACCGCAATTTCCGCCATAATGCGTCCAGGTCGAGGGCTTAGAACCAAAATTCGATCGGCCAGATAGACCGCCTCATCGACTGAGTGCGTGACAAACAAGACAGCCAAATGGTGATCGCGCTTGGCCTCTAGAACCAAGTCGTCCAGCGCACGCCGCCCTAATTCATCTATGGCCGCAAAGGGCTCGTCGAGCAAAAGGGACGATGGATCATTGACCAAAGCCCGCGCCAAAGCCACCCGCATCCGCATGCCACCAGAGAGAGTCCTCGGGTAGGCGCTCGCAAAACTCGCTAAGCCCACGCGCTTCAAAGCGGCCTGCGCGCGCTCAAGCCGCGCATCCTTATCGACACCCAAAAGCGCCAGCGGCAAGGCGACATTATCTTCCGCTGTCGCCCAATTCATCAGATTAGGCTCTTGAAATACCACCCCTGGAATATCTAACCCGCCCGTAGCATCGGCTTGCACCTTGCCACTCGCCACGGCTTGCAAACCTGCGAGGGCAGCTAAGAGCGTGCTCTTCCCGCAGCCTGAAGGCCCCAGCAGAACCACGCATTCGCCAGCCCGCACACTCAGATCGATCGGACCCAGCGCGTCCAAACGACCAAAGCGCACACAAGCCTGCTCCGCGCTCAAACGAATAGGGGACTCACTAGGCATCAAGATTTCTGAGGCAGAAAGCTGAGGTCGACGCCCGACGCCCAATTGAGGTCCGCTGGATAAACGCCTGCGCCCGTCATGATGTCGAAGAAGCTCTTCCAGCGGTCGAGGCTCATGGTGCCAATCTCGCCAGTTGGAGTCTCAACAATGCCATAGGACAAGAGCTTCTCCCGGGCTTGAGCCAACAAATCGGCCGTCATGTCGGGATTGTCTTTGGTGATGAGCGCATCGCCGGGCGCAGGATCACCGCGCAAATAATCTTTCCAGCCCGCAATGGTGGCTTCGACAAAGCCTTTCACGGCCTCGGGATGGGCGGCGATGAAGGCATCCGATACCAAGGTCATGGCGGCATAGCCGGGATAGCCGGAATCGGCGAGCAGATAGACTTGCGGGTCGATTTTGCCTTGAGTCTTGAGCGTGTAGGGCTCGCTCGTCACATAGCCTTGTTGGATCGAAGTGGGATCGGCCAAGAAGGGTGCGGTGTTAAACGTGTACTTGCGTACCTGATCATCGGTGAAGCCATATTTGGCTTTCAACCATGGCCAGAACGCATTGATCGACGCATCGGCCAGCATGATGGGCTTACCCTTCATGTCTGCCAGCGACTTAATGTCGGTGCGCGGATGGGTGATCAGAACTTGCGGGTCCTTTTGGAACGACGCCATCACCGCTTTGGCCTTGGCACCGGCTTGCACCATGCTGAGTACGATGGGCGCATTGGAGCCCAAGCCCATTTCAATGGCATTGGCGGCGAGTAATTGCGGCACGTTCACGCTGGGACCGCCTTGGATCAAGGTCACATCCAAGCCCTTGTCCGCATAAAAGCCCCTTGCCACCGCCTGATAGAAGCCGCCCTGCTCGGCTTGCGCCCGCCAATCCGTGGCAAAGCGAATACGCACGCGACCGCCCGCCTCCTTAGGCTTTTCGGGGCCGCAGGCTGATAGGGCAAAGGGTGAGGCCAAGCTGGCTGCAAGTAGGGTGCGACGCGAAATCAAGCCAAGTCTCCTATGACGATCTCTCTATCATAGTGCAGCAAGGCGATCTGGCGAGACCTTTTACGGGAGCAAATGGAGATTGCACTGCCTTAAAAGGCGCAGTCGTCCCCACCGACGATAACTTTGACCGTTTTGACAAGAATGCGGGCTTCCATCGCCAAGGACCAACGCTCAATATAGGCGAGGTCCAGACGAATGCGGCGGCTCATTTTGTCGAGAGTCTCCGTGGGGCCGCGCGCGCCATTGCATTGGGCTAGGCCGGTGATGCCGGGCTTTGCGCGGAAACGATCGCGATACTCTGGCAGAAGTGCGCCATAATAATGGTCATGGGCCACAGCGTGCGGACGTGGCCCAACAATCGACATGTCGCCAAGCAAGACATTCCACAATTGCGGCAATTCATCCAAGCTGGAGCGACGCAGGAAGGAGCCAATCCGTGTGATCCGGCAGTCGTTACGGCAGGCCTGCACAACGCGATCGCCATTTTCCAGGGTTGTCATCGTGCGAAACTTGTAGATGACGAAGGTTTTTCCGCCCAAGCCGGTGCGAAGCTGGGCAAACAAGACTGGCCCACGACTCGTCGCCTTAATCAGAACAGCAATCGTGACCAGAAGCGGCGCGAGGAAGATCAAACCAATAAACGAGCAGACGATGTCAAAAAATCGCTTCGAAACACTGCTCGCAGAATCCGATAAAGCTTTAGCCGGAATAGGCCGATATAGACTGATCTGCGCAAGATCGGCGTTGAGCCTTGCAGAAATATTGTTCATCTATTGTACCCTTGCCCCAAATTGAGACGCTTGGGGTTTCCCAATGCAAATCGCAGGCTCTAAAATATAATTCATGTGTCGGTGCAGCATGGCTTAGCTTTCGAAGGGCACAAGTCTTGTCCACTTGTGTAAAAATGGTTGGTGCCCTCGCCGAAACGCCGCTTGAAAGCGATCTTGCGGCGGGTCAATAAGTTAACGACACCTTTCTGTCCACCATAGAAGTCTTTTTAGGTGCGTTACCCGAGACTACACTCACGTTTCTGGCTATAAACGGCCGAAACCCTACCCTGAACGCGAGAAGCAAGGCGAACTGAGACATGCAAAGTGATTCGACAGCCAAGGTTCCAGTGACCGTGCTGACTGGTTATCTGGGAGCCGGTAAGACGACTCTCCTGAACCATATTTTAACAGCACCGCACGGAAAACGTTACGCGGTGATCGTCAATGAGTTTGGTGAAATTGGCATCGATCATGACTTGATCGTCGATGTGGACGAAGAAATCTTTGAGCTGAACAATGGCTGTGTCTGTTGCTCGGTTCGGGGCGATCTCATCCGAATTCTTGGCGCCTTGTTTCGTCGGGGCCAGACCTTTGATGGGGTCATTATCGAGACGACGGGGCTCGCCGACCCTGCGCCCGTGGCCCAAACCTTCTTTGCGGATGACGAAATCAAGAACCGCGCCTATTTGGATGCGGTGGTCAGCGTCGTCGACGCCGTCCATATCGCGGGCCAGATCGAACAGAGCCATGAGGCGGTTGAACAAATTGCGTTTGCCGATGTCATCGTGCTGAACAAGATGGATGCGGCGACGCCTGAACAACTCGCAGCCGCCCAAGCGATCATCCAACGGCTCAATCGCGGAGCAAAAGTGGTGACGACGTCGCGGTCCAACGTGGATTTGGACGCGATCCTCGATCTCGGTGCTTTCTCGCTCGACCGCGCCGTGAGCCTCGACCCGCACTTCCTGCCTTCTAATCATCACCATGATCATGACCATGGGCACGATCATCATCACCACCATGATCACGAACATAGCCATTATGAAGGGATCGACTCGATCGCGATGCGATTAGCCACCCCTCTGTCCGAGGAGCTATTCGATGCCTGGCTGTCTGAGCTAGTCGGCACACGCGGCCTCGATATCTTGCGTCTCAAGGGGGTCCTACAGATGGGCGATGACCCACGACGCTACATCATTCACGGTGTCCATATGATGTTGGAGGGTGATTATCAGGGGCCTTGGGCCGCTGATTCGGTTCCAGAAAGCCGATTCGTCTTGATCGGCCGGAACCTACATGATCCACTTGTTCGGGCAGAAATTGAGGCTGGATTCCGTGCTTGCGCGGCGTGATCACCGATATTTGTCAGCTAAACCCCATGATTCTCAGCAGAATCTGGGGCTTCGCCCCTCGGTGTGGCCTTGACCTTTTAGCCCGAAACGCCATTGCTTGCGGCCATTGCATCCCTTTGGTTACGGACGGGTGCGCAACGCTGCCGCCATCCGCCCTGGGTGCGGCGGCCAATGACTAAGGAAACGACAATGAGCAAAAAAGATTTGATCGACGCCGTCGCAGAAGCAGCTGACATCACCAAGGACAAGGCCAACACCGCGATCGACGCGCTGACCGCAGCGATTGTGAAAAGCTTGAAAGCTGGCGACGAAGTCACCTTGGCCCCTCTCGGCAAGTTTAAAGTCTCGAAGCGTGATGCACGCCAAGGCCGCAACCCATCGACCGGTGAAACCGTCGAAATCAAAGCGGCTACTGTTGCAAAATTCCAAGCTTCCAAAGCGTTGAAAGATGCATTGAACTAAACAGTTTTGGCTGGGGGCCGGTCGATCAGTCCGTACAGATCTGCCCCCTGCTAACTGGAAACCCTACAAGGCCCGACCTGTCTTGAGTTGCCGTTAGGCCTCCTGCCAGGTTCGGGCCTTTGTCGTATCTGGTCTAAGCACTGCGCTTATTCCCCGACCACCTTTCTGGGATGGGTCATGTGTTCCATGCCCGCCGGGTTTGAGAATGGCACAAAAGCGGTTTGACCTTGGACTTTTGCCCAGTCCTTGAGCGCCCAAACGCCCGTTGGAAAAGCCATCTGATCCCAAGGGATATCCTCATAAGCAAACCAGGCGACCTCGAGGCTTTCAGGACCCGGCGCAAAACTGTCCTCGCTCAACGTGCCGCGATACATAAAATGGACTTGGCTGATGCGCGGCACCTCATAAATGCCCAATAGGGCATTGATGGAGACTTTGGCTTGGGCCTCCTCCCAAGCTTCGCGCGCGGCACCTTCTGCCGTGGTTTCGCGTTCTTCCATAAAGCCTGCAGGGACCGTCCAGAAGCCATGGCGCGGCTCAATCGCGCGCCGACACAAGAGAATTCGGCCCTGCCCGTCATCGATCACGACACCTGCGACAATCTTTGGGTTCACATAATTGATGAAGCCACAGGTATCGCAGACTTGCCGCATGCGATCTTCTCCGGCGGGGATTTGTAACGAAAAATTGGTTGGCATCCGGGGACTTATTCCTTGAAAGGACCATGTATAGTTTGAGAGGTGTCGCGCAGTCGTCAAAAATCAATGATAGGACGCCGACGGAATGAAATGTACCCACATGTGGGGCTTAAAAGGCGAGTAGCGAGATGACTGGTCAAGATCAAGAAGAAACCCGGGCTCAGACAATAGTCAATTCCGCTGAGCGCTCCGCTTTACAAAGCGGCCCCGCGACCGCCTTCCTGCTGGATGCCTCACCCAGCCACCTCTTGCACCGGGCGCAACAGGCCGCTGCTGACCTCCATGTTGCTGCCCTAGGTGCCAATGGCCTAACCCAGCGCCAATTTGCGGTTCTGGCTGTCTTGGCCGCGCAAGACGGTGTCTCGCAAAGTGAATTGGTGGTCCGCACGGGAATTGACCGGTCGACATTGGCCGAAATGGTGGCGCGGATGGAAGCCAAAGGGCTGACACAGCGCACCAAATCTGTGACCGACAGTCGGGCTAATTCGGTGACACTCACGGCAACCGGCCGCGCCATCTATGAAGAGGCGATGCCGAAACTGGCTGAAGTCGACGCCGCTGTGCTGGCGCGCTTGCCAGTTAATAAACGGGCGGGATTTGTTGACCTTCTAACTCGCTTGGCCCTGCCTCTCGCCGCAGTAGAGAATGCCAAGTCAGACGCCAAAAAGAAGAAAGACAAAAAGAAGAAAAAGAAGAAGGAAAAGAAGGCCAAGTAAGTGCAATACTCGGCCCAAGCCCCCCTAGACCGTACGGTCTAGCGTTGATAACAAGGGCTTATGTCAGACATTCCTTCAGGGTTTACCCCTCACACCCGCAAAAGTCCCGTCACCGACCCGTGGCAACCGCTGTATGCCAGAACCGATCACGGCGTTTATGAATTAGGCTTTATCCTTGATACGTGCCATTGTAACGGGCGTGGCTTGTTGCATGGGGGTGTGATTGCTGCGCTCGCGGATAATGCGATGGGCCTATCGCTCGGCATGGCGCGCCTGCAGGGCGGCGAGGCCGAGGAAGGAAAAGCACAAATAGTCTCAGGCATCGTGACAACATCCCTTCATGTCGACTATGTCGACATCGCCCACATTGGCCAATGGATATCTATTGTGCCCCGCGTCGTCACCGCCTCACGACGAACAGGTCTCATCGATGCATTGATCTATGCTGACGAAACACTCATTGCCCGGGCAAATGCCACGTTTAAAGTCCTCATTTCAGAAACCTAACCATGACAATTCACGACGTAGAATTCCCCCTGGCCCAGCCGGTCAGCCCCCTGGGCACAAAGGAACGTTTGATTGCGGCGGCCCTGTCGCTTTTTCAAGCCAAAGGCTATCACGGGGTTGCGATCTCCGACATTCTCGAAGCGACAGACCTGCCCAAAGGCTCGCTCTACCATCACTTTCCAGGTGGCAAAGAAGAGTTGGCGATTGCGGCGGTGGGTTTCATTGCTGACGAAGTCGATGCACGTTTGGCGTCAGAGTTTGCGAAGAATAAGCGCGCGGGCGCGGTCCTGTTAGATTTGGCGCACGAATGTGTGAATTGGTTGCGCCGCAGCGACTATACCCAGACCCCGCTCTTGGGGCTATTGGCCGCCAGCCCCGGGGAAAGCGCTCTTACCCAAGCCATTTGTGACGCACAAAAGCGTTGGTTGGCGCGGTTCGAGGCGGCTTTGGGTGGAACGGAGGATGCGCACGACAAGGCATGCCTTGCTCTTGCAAGCCTAGAGGGCGGCATTAGCCTCGCCCGCATGGCACGCTCTAGCGATTTATTGATTCGGTCGGTGACTTTAGCCGCGCTCCATATCAATCAACGCTGATTGGGTGCGGCCAGTCTGAATCAGGCTTGTTCAGAGGCCTGAAGGGCTGCTTCGCTTTGCCGCTCAATCTGGCTGGCCAAGCCCTGCATGATGGTGCGGTTGATGTCGATCAAAGGCTCAACATCTTCGCCCTTTTGCATCACTTCGCTGGAATAGCGGCCAACCCACAAGCTCAGCGAGATAATGGATGCGCGCAGGCTTTCTGGCAGGGCATTGTCGGAATTCGCGCAATCGGCAGCCATAAATGACCAGACACGCCGGTTCCAATCCAGCGCGTCCATACGGCGGGCAATCTCATGACGCGGCAGGTCTTGAATATCCATCAGCGCGCGGGTGACTTGCCCGAACAGCCGATACTCAATCTCACGCGGCGTTTCGACTCGTTGTTGCGCCTTCTGATACGCTCTGAGCGACATGCTCAATCCCCTCCATAGTCAGCCGTTCGGCTTCATAATCCATGAGTTTCCGGCATCTGGACAATGCCTTGTAATACTCACCCGTCATCACTTCACGAGAAACGTTCACGCACTCTTCCAGAATAGCAGGAACACGAACCACGCTCATGAACTCCGTCATGCGCAGCGCGAATTCATTATATTGGTCGGGTGATTCCTGACCCTGCAGATACATCAGCATGATCGGCAGATAGATGCGACGGACGGGCGTGTTCGCCTCTTCCAATTGCATGATATCTTTTTCGCGCAGGACCGACGCCTTGTTCTGTAGCAAAAGTGTGGTTCGACGATCTCCGTTTTGAACAACGGCACCATTCAGCACGATTTTTTCGTTCGGCTTCAGGGATAGTTTCAGCGGCATTTCAAGCTCCTGCGTGCCTTAGGCGCTGAGGGGATAACGTCGGTATGACGCAATCTTACAACGCAATTTCCTCAGACAAGCTAAACAAACGTGGTTAACGAATGCCTTCACACGTTGTAGGGCTGCTGCGCTTCACATTTTTGTGAGCTAGATACCGCTAGACCGCTTGACCGCCACTGGCGTGGCAGGCAACCAAGGCAGGTGTGCGTGGCGGATCAACTGCGCGGGGAGATAAAGAATTGGCGGATTGGTTTGCATGGATGGCGACAGCGGATGGCTGGGCCTCATTGGCGACATTAACCCTGTTGGAAATCGTCCTCGGGATCGACAATGTCATCTTTATCTCGATTGCCGCTTCTAAACTCCCGAAGGAACAACAAGCTACCGCGCGCCGCATGGGCTTGGCGCTTGCCCTCATCCTCCGCATCATCCTCTTGTCGATGCTGGTCTGGTTGGCTGGGCTAACAAAGCCACTCTTTGCCATTCTGGGTCATAGTTTTTCGGCCCGTGACCTCATCTTAATCGCTGGCGGCGGCTACTTACTTTATAAGGCCACGATCGAAATCGACGACATCGTGCGTTCGAAAAGCGTGGAGGAGCACGCCGGCCCAAAGACGAAGTCAACGAAGCTGATGGTGGTGGTCGCTCAAATTGCCGTGATCGATGTCATTTTCGCCATCGATTCGATCGTCACCGCGATTGGCATGTCCAACAATCTCGCCATCATGGTCACCGCGGTCGTGATTGCCATTGCCGTGATGATGTTTGCCAGCGAAGCCGTCTCCGCCTTTATAGACAAATATGAAACAACCAAGATGCTGGCGCTGGCTTTCCTCTTGATTGTGGGCATGGTTTTGGTCGCCGACGGCTTTGGCCAGCACATTGAACGCTCCTATCTCTATGCCGCCATTGCCTTTTCCGTCGCGGTGGAAGCGCTCAACATTGCGGTCAAACGCAAGAATGAGCGCGAAGGTCAGGATGGCGAGGGGATTTAGGTGCTTAGCCTCAGAGGTCTTCACATGTAACACCTGGTGTGATGCATAAGGACAAAAATTGGGCTGGCGCGCACTACGAACTTATAAGAACGCTTGGTTTGCAAAATTCGCACTCAAAGAAAATATTCTCGACCATGCGCTTTATAATGCCGTCGCTCGCGCTCAGAACGGTCAAATTGACGTTAATTTAGGCGGCGGCTCGCTGAAGCAGCGGATTGCGCGAGAGGGCTTTGGCAAGTCAGGGGGGTTTGGAACTCTCTTATTCTTACGATCAGGTGACCGCGCTGTTTTTGCTTTCGGTTTTGCAAGTTGGGATCGATGCTTTGGTGGAAACCAAGCAATGGATGGAGGTTCGATATGACAGCAAAAACCTATAAAAGCGAGGCTTTAGCGTCCATCCATCAAATGATGGAAGGTGCTCACGAGGTTGGTGCGATCGATAAAAAAATAATGCAGAAGTTTGATGACAGTTGCCTGACTGACGCCCCGCTTTTACGCCCCGATGAGATAAAGGCATTGCGTGAAAGCGAAGCGCTCTCGCAACCCGTATTTGCGCGCTACCTCAACGTCTCGAAAAACCTTGTTTCGGACTGGGAGCGCGGCGTCAAAAAGCCGGGCGGACCGGCTTTGCGGCTGCTCTCCATTGTCAGTCACAAAGGGCTTGCGGGGATTGTTTAAGGGGGCTAGTTCGTCCGAATATTTCTAGGAATTGATAGTCCATGTGCGCCACAAACCTCGCCGTTCCAATTTTGATGCTGGCCTTTTTCTCTTTTCTTTTATGGTCTTTGAGGGACTCCTGGGTTGCTTGGGGACTGCTCCTTCCGTTTATCGTTCCTTTGGCTGTCTTCACGGCACACTTCTTTAGTGAAGGCTGTTACGGGGAAGGCGGCATCACATCCATGGTTCTCGCCTTCAATTCTTTTTGGGCGACAGTTGCCTTCAGTGTGTTGTTATCGGTGCTTATGGCTTTCAGAAACCGGCAGGAAAAAGAGTAAGGCTTGACTCCAAGTTATAGCCAGCACGTCAGATTGCGGCTCAAAGAGCGCTAGGCCCCACCACATGATTCGAAGGACCACTCGGCAAACACTTCGGCCAGGCCATCAATGAAATAGAACTTGCTCACGTCAGTTTGATCAGGCCACGGACAGCGCTTGGAACAGGCGGGCTATCTGGCTCAAAAATGCGAGCGCCATGGCATTTGAGCCTTAAACAACCGCCTTTGGCCTGATTGTAAGCCTAGTTTTGGACGGTTGGTCCTAAACCTTTAGGATTGTTCCGACCTAGAAAGGCCAAATCCGGCGATTTATGACCACGCAATGGCCGTATTTATTGTAACTTCCTGCATTGTGTGTGCGCCCGTTATGTTGCGGTCGCGAGAGGCACATGCTAGAGGCCCCGTCACGCGAGACGAGGTTCTTGTTTCCCAACTGAGAACGATCTGTTTTTGCTTTCATTAATCGAACGGGCACCGTCTGCCGCAGTCAAAGCGCGGGGCCTGTCATGCACGTGAGTAGACCCTTTGAGTGGATCAAATCGCAGCGCCATCAGTGAAGCAGCCCAGCGCTATGGCGCGGCGCTGTTCGACCTGGCGACTGAATCCAAGAAGGTTGCTGCTGTGGAGCAAGACGCCAAGGCGCTCTTGGCCGCTTGGCAGACCAGCGCGGACCTGCGCGCGGCCTTGACCAGCCCGCTGTTCCCTGTGGAGCAAAAGGCAGCAGCACTTGGTGCCATCGCCAAAAAGATGAAGGCAAACGCCATCACGCAAAACTTTCTCGGCCTTGCAGCCCAAAACCGTCGTTCGGCGGACTTGGGCGGCATGCTGGCGGCATTCTTGAGCTTAGCAGCTCAGGCACGTGGCGCTGTTCTGGCCGAAGTCTCGACTGCAGAGCCCTTGAGTGAAGAACAACTCAAGAGCCTGACTGAAGCACTCGGCCGGGCCTTTAAGGCACCGGTTGATGTAGAAACCACGCTAAAGCCTGAACTTCTTGGCGGCCTCGTCGTCAAGGTTGGTTCCAGGCTGTTCGACGATTCTGTCAAATCTAAACTCGACGCACTCAAAATTGCGATGAAGGGGGCCTGAGGCATGGACATCCGCGCCGCAGAAATTTCCGCGATCCTGAAGGATCAAATCAAAAACTTCGGCGCTGAGGCAGCTGTTGCTGACGTCGGCACCGTCTTGTCCGTTGGTGACGGTATCGCCCGGGTCTATGGCCTCGACAGCGTCCAAGCGGGCGAAATGGTTGAGTTCCCAGGCGGCATCAAAGGCATGGCCTTGAACCTCGAGCGCGACAATGTCGGCGTCGTGATCTTCGGTGAAGACCGTGGGATCAAGGAAGGCGACACTGTTAAGCGTCTTGGCGAAATCGTGTCCGTTCCCGTCGGCAAAGGTTTGCTCGGTCGCGTGCTGAACCCATTGGGTGAACCCATCGACGGCAAAGGCCCACTGGTTGATATCGAAGCCGAGCGCAAGCAGGTGGACGTGAAAGCCCCCGGCATTATCCCTCGTAAGTCGGTGCATGAGCCGATGCAGACCGGGATTAAGTCGATCGACGCGCTGATCCCAATCGGCCGCGGCCAACGCGAATTGATCATTGGCGACCGTCAAACCGGCAAGACCGCCATCGCCATCGACGCGATCCTGTATCAGCGCGAAGCCCATGACAACAACGCACCGGAAAGCCAAAAGCTTTATTGCGTTTATGTCGTGATCGGCCAAAAGCGTTCGACCGTTGCCCAGTTGGTGAAAACCCTCGAAGAATCGGGTGCTTTGAAGTACTCGATCATCGTGGCCGCAACCGCTTCTGAGCCTGCACCGCTGCAGTTCTTGGCACCGTTCTCGGCTTGCGCCATGGGCGAATATTTCCGCGACAACGGCATGCATGCTTTGATGATCTATGACGATTTGTCCAAGCAAGCTGTGGCCTATCGCCAAATGTCCTTGTTGCTGCGTCGTCCACCAGGCCGTGAAGCCTATCCAGGTGACGTGTTCTATCTGCACTCGCGTCTGCTGGAACGCGCTGCAAAGCTGAACGAAGACAATGGTTCTGGTTCGCTGACGGCTCTGCCAATCATCGAAACCCAAGCCAACGACGTGTCGGCCTATATCCCAACCAACGTGATCTCGATCACTGACGGCCAGATCTTCTTGGAAACCGACTTGTTCTATCAAGGCGTGCGTCCAGCTGTGAACGTCGGTCTGTCGGTGTCGCGCGTGGGTTCGTCGGCTCAAGTTAAGGCGATGAAGCAAGTGGCCGGTCCGATCAAGGGTGAATTGGCCCAGTATCGTGAAATGGCCGCCTTTGCGAAGTTCGGTTCGGACTTGGACGCTTCGACCCAGCGCTTGCTGGCTCGTGGTGCCCGCTTGACCGAAATGTTGAAGCAAGACCAGTTTGCGCCAGTGGCCGTCGAAGATCAGGTCGTCCTGATCTATGCCGGTACCAAGGGCTATTTGGACAGCGTCGCCGTCAGCGACATCAAGCGCTATGAGGCCGAATTGAAGGCTGCTTTGCGCGGGAAGTACAAAGACCTGTCTGACGCGATCAAGACCAAGCTGGACATCAAGGCCGACAACATCGAAGCGCGCATTAAAGAAGCGCTTGATGATTTCGCCAAGACGTTTGCTTAAGAGCGGGGCTGAGGGAACCAATCCATGGCCAGCTTAAAGGACTTTCGCACGCGTATTGCTTCGGTGAAGTCGACGCAGAAGATCACCAAAGCCATGCAAATGGTGGCGGCGGCAAAGCTGAAGCGTGCGCAAGAGGCAGCCGAAGCGGCGCGCCCCTATAGTGAAAAAGTCGCCGGCACCGTGGCCAATTTGGCAACGTCCGTGCAGGGCTCTGATGCGGCTCCCAAGCTGCTGCGAGGCTCTGGCAATGATCAGGTGCATCTGGTGGTGGTTGCCACCTCAGAGCGCGGCCTGTGCGGCGGGTTCAACACCAATATCGTCAAGAAGTCGCGTGAACTGATTGTCAGCCTGCAAGCGCAGGGCAAAACGGTCAAGATTTTGACCGTGGGCAAGAAGGGTCGCGACCAATTAAAGCGCCTCTATGCGTCTTTGTCGGTTGGCCATATTGAGTTTGCCGGTGTTCGCACCTTGGGTTCGGCCCAAAGCGCACAAGTCAGCCACAAATTGGTTGAGATGTTCGACGCCGGTGAGTTTGACGTCGCGCATCTGGTGTTCTCGCGCTTTAAGTCGGTCATCAGCCAAATTGCGACTGTCCAGCAACTCATACCCGTTGTCGCGCCTGAAGGCGCTGTAACGGCCGATACGGGCGGTGGCGTCTATAGCTATGAGCCAGGCGAGGAAGCGATCTTGGAAGCTTTGTTGCCACGCTATCTCGACAGCCAGATTTTGGGCGCTTTGCTGGAAAATGCCGCTGGTTTCTATGGGGCCCAAATGGGTGCCATGGATAACGCAACCCGCAACGCAGGCGACCTGATTAAGAAACTGACCTTGCAAATGAACCGCAAGCGTCAGGCCATGATTACCACCGAATTGACCGAAATTATCGCGGGTGCGCAGGCGGTGTAAACTATGATATAAGGGGTCGCTGGAGATCTGAGATGACCGATAATGTTGAGAGCCTAATCCTTGAACATCTGAGACATATCAGAAGTAAGATGGACGCAGTCAGTCTCGACATGTCAGACATCAAGTCCCGTGTGTCCTCTTTGGAAGAAACGCCAGGCCAACTTCTCGTGATGATGGGTGGCCTTGGAAAACGAATGGACCGGTTTGACGAGCGGCTTGGTCGCATCGAAAGACGGTTAGACTTAGAGAACGCGTAAGCGGCTCAAAACAGAGACTTTTAGAACGGGACACGACACTATGAGCATCCATGTTAAAGGCAAGATCGCCCAAGTAATTGGCGCCGTTGTCGACGTTGAGTTTGATGGCGAACTGCCAAGCATCCTCAACGCCTTGGAAACCAGCAACAATGGCAAGCGCCTTGTGTTGGAAGTCGCCCAGCATCTGGGTGAAAAGACCGTGCGCACCATCGCGATGGACGCGACCGAGGGCTTGGTTCGTGGCCAAGAAGTCACCGACACCGGCAACCCCATCATGGTGCCGGTTGGTCCTGCCACTTTGGGCCGCATCATCAACGTGATTGGTGAGCCGATCGACGAAGCCGGCCCAATCGTTTCGGCCCAAGGCAAGCGCTCGATCCACCAAGCGGCTCCTGCTTTTGTCGACCAAAAGCCAGCGCCAGAAGTTTTGGCCACCGGCATTAAGGTCGTGGACTTGCTCTGCCCTTACGCCAAGGGTGGTAAGATTGGTCTGTTCGGCGGTGCCGGCGTGGGCAAAACCGTTCTGATCCAAGAGCTGATCAACAACATCGCAAAGGCCTATGGTGGTTATTCGGTGTTGGCCGGTGTGGGCGAACGTACCCGCGAAGGTAACGACCTCTATTATGAAATGATCGAATCCAAAGTGAACGTCGACCCGAAGGAGAACAATGGTTCTTCGGAAGGTTCGCGTTGTACCTTGGTCTATGGTCAGATGAACGAGCCCCCAGGTGCGCGTGCACGCGTGGCTTTGACGGGCCTTGCCCAGTGCGAATATTTCCGCGATGAAGAAGGTAAAGACGTGTTGTTCTTCGTGGACAACATCTTCCGCTTCACCCAAGCTGGTTCGGAAGTGTCGGCACTTCTGGGTCGTATTCCTTCGGCCGTGGGCTATCAGCCAACCTTGGCGACCGACATGGGTGGCTTGCAAGAGCGTATTACCTCGACGGTAAAGGGCTCCATCACCTCGGTTCAGGCCATTTACGTGCCAGCCGACGACTTGACCGACCCTGCACCAGCCGCCTCGTTCGCCCACTTGGACGCAACGACCGTGTTGAACCGCTCAATCGCTGAAAAAGGTATCTACCCCGCTGTGGACCCGCTGGACTCCACCTCGCGGATTCTTGAGCCACGCATCGTGGGTGAAGATCACTATCAAACCGCCCGTCGCGTACAAGAAATCCTGCAGCAATACAAAGCCTTGCAAGACATCATCGCGATCTTGGGCATGGACGAATTGTCGGAAGACGACAAGTTGGTCGTGTCGCGCGCCCGTAAGGTGGAGCGCTTCTTGTCGCAGCCCTTCCACGTGGCAGAAGTGTTCACCGGTTCGCCCGGTAAGCTCGTGTCGCTGGAAGACACCATCCGCGGCTTCAAGGGCCTCGTGAATGGTGACTATGACCACTTGCCAGAGCAAGCCTTCTACATGGTCGGCAATATCGACGAAGCCATTGCTAAGGCTCAAAAGATGGCTGCTGAAGCCGCCTAAGCGCTGCTCGCATCCAACAAAAATAAGGCCCCGTAGCGATGCTGCGGGGCCTTTTAGTTTTAGGACTTTGGAGGCTGTCCTAAATCAGGGCGAGACTGGGCCAACTTGGCTCACCATGGCTTTCCACGCGCCATCGCGGCTTTGTTTCCAGACATCGAAGAAGGACAACACGGTGACCTTCCCGTCTTTTGCAGTCTCTGTCCAAACGCCTTGGGCAAAGGCATAGCCGCCATCAACCTTCACAGTGACATCGCTAATTTTGACAGAGGCCGGGCGCTTTTTGGGATCGGCCGTACTGGCCAATAAATCCGCTTTGGTTTCGGGCTTCGCTTTTCCGTAGCTGATATAGCTGTCATCGAGGAGCGCGCCCAATCCAGCGGCATTGCCGGCGGCGGCTGTGTCCGCCCAAACCTGCTCAAACTTCTTGATCTCAGCCACAATCGTCGCCGTCTCGTCGATCGCGGGCGTGTAGCAGAACATTTGTTGGGCAGTAACGGTAGAATTGGCGTCAAATTGCGCCACAAAAGCTTTCCATGCGGGGTCATTGGTGTCGGCTCGACCACTCGGTGGATTCACATGCGCAGTAGAGACCCGCTTGTCTGAGAAGGACCAAGTTCCGGTTGCCGCATCGCGAACCATGGCGCGACCGACCAATTGGACGTTCCGCGTGATGCCTTTGTCGCGATAATATTTCTGGTTGGCCACCGCAGCGGCATTGAAGCCGTCAAAGCTGCCAGCCGGTGTGAGCTCATTGAAGCGCACCGTAACAATCTCGCCTTTAGCGCATAAAGCATCCGCTGTAGGGGCCGTTTGGGCCATCGCAGAGCCTGCTGCCGCAATAGCGCCCAGCCCGATCATAAATTCCTTGAACATCGCTCGATTGCTCCCTTTCAATCCATGAGCACGCTGAGCTCCGGTCAACATAACAGGGCGCGCTCATGACGCATGAGTAACAAGAAACAGCGACCGTCTGCACGGAACATTTTTGATCACGCTGAGGTGACGTATCGACTGTTGCAGTGCTTTGCATGCTGGGCGCTCAAATGCTAAACGCTCCGCAACAATCCTTTCCCGCAATGAGCGAGCATAACCATGGCCACCACCGGCAAACTTCACTTTTCTTTGGTCTCCCCTGAGCGTGCCCTGTATTCGGGTGAAGTCGATCAGGTGGTGGTTCCCGGTGTGGATGGGCAGTTCGGCGTATTGAGCCAGCATGCCCCGTTCATGACGGTCATTCAGCAAGGCGCAATCCGCATTCTCGACGGCGCGAATGAGCGTAAAATTTTCGTCGGCGGCGGCTTTGCCGACGTGACGCCCCAAGGCCTAACTATTCTGGCAGAAGACGCCGTGGACTTGGCAAACCTGGACGCAGCTGGCCTTGAAAAGGACCTGCAAAATGCGCGTGAAGACGTGCGCGATGCCAAGGATGCCGACCTGAAGGCCGCAGCAGAGCGCAAGCTCGCCCGCCTCGAAGCCATCCGCGCCGCAGCTTAAGCTAGTTTCCAGATCGTTTTAAAGCCGCTTCCGTCCCATCGGGACAGAGCCAACCCACTCGCTGGGTAGGACGCGTGCGCGTGTGCCTAAAAAGGCGGTAGAAAGGTAATCCCCCCGCCACAGAAGCGGCAGGGGGGATAGATTTTGCTTAATTTACTGGCCACCCTCGCCACGGCGGCTCTTGAAGTAGCGGAAGAAGTCGCTGTCGGGTGTGGTCACAATGGTTGTGCCAGCTGGCAAGGACTTCTCATAGGCCTGCATCGAGCGATAGAAGGCCGCAAAGTCTGGGTCTTGATTATAGCTGTCTGCAATAATCTTCGCCCGTTCCCGATCCGCACCACCGCGAATTTCTTGTGCTTGGCGATCACCGGCCGCACGCACGCTGGCAGCAGCCTGCTGACGCTCAGAACGCATACGTTCAAACACACGTTCCTGGTTAGCTGGCGGTAAGTCGGCTGCACGAATCTTCACGTCAACCACTTGAATACCGAGCGCGGTTGCCTCGCGGTTCATTTCTGAGCGGATCGAATTCATCAGGGCCGAACGGCGACCGGAGATGATGTCCGTCGATTGCGCGGAACCCAAAACGCGCCGAAGCGAGGCTTCCAGCAAGCTGGTCAGACGATCCCGGGCGCGGCCTTCGGTGCGAACGGCCTGATAGAAGCGCAAAGGATTGACGATCCGCCAGCGCGCAAAGCTATCGACTTCCAGACGTTCTTGGTCGGCGGTCACCACTTCGCTTTTGCCAGACGGCGCCAGATCCAAGATGCGTCGGTCATAGATTTCCCGTTGTTGGACGAAGGGGATCATCACCTTCAGGCCGGGGTCTGTGCCATCAATATTGAAGAAGTTTTTGGGTTGACCAAATTGTAGCGTGATCGCTTGTTGCGTCTCGCTGACGGTAAACAAGGATGCATTGGCTAGAATCATTACGCCAAGGGCCATGCCACCCAAAATCGGAAGGGTACGCGCGTTCATCGGACAACTCCCTGTGGGTTCGCATTTTGCGCAGAGGGCGCGGATGGTGCGGCGGCAGGGGCCATCGCCCCCTTCAACAATTCAGGCGGCAGGACCACCATCGGGCTTGCACCCGAACGACCAGAGTCGAGCAACACTTTATTCGCGCCTTGATAGACGCGCTCCATGGTTTCCAAATACAGACGCTGGCGTGTCACTTCGGGGGCCAATTTGTATTCTTGATACAATTGGTTGAAGCGGGCCGCGTCACCTTGGGCCTGCGGTACCACCGCGTTGCGGTATGTACGGGCTTGGTTGATTTTGGTTTCAGCCTCTTGGCTTGCCGCCGCTACTTCGCGGAACGCATCATTCACCGCTGCTGGCGGCTCGGCTTTGGTCAAATTGACCTGTGTGATGCGAATACCGGCCTTATACTCATTCAGCGTGCGCTGGATAAGGTCGCGCGTTTGGGATTCCACTTGCGCCCGTCCGGTCGAAAGCACTTGCTCGCGCTGTGACTTACCAGCGACTTCGCGCATGGCTGATTCTGCTACGGCGCGCACGGTTTCTTCGGCATTGCCGCGACCTTCAGGGCCATGGGCAACTTGGAACAAATAATCGCGGGAGTTTTCAACGCGCCACCAAACTTGGAAGCCAACATCGACAATGTTTTCGTCTGCTGTCAGCATCAAGCCGTCATTGGCCCCAGCTTCAGAGCCACCGCCGACCGTCAAAGAACGGGCATTTTGCACATCGACAATCTGGCGGGTCTCAATCGGCGCGGGCAGATGGAACTGCAAGCCCTGCTCGACCGTATACACATACTTGCCAAAACGTTGGATCACGGCCTCTTCACCGGCGTCCACGACATAGACGCCCGTCGCAGCCCAGCCCAACAGGGCAACTAGGACAATCGCACCGATGGTGCGCTTATCAAACTGAATAGGCTCACCGCCGCCACCGCCGCCCTTTAAGCCGCCGCCGCCATTGCCGCCGCCGCCCAAGACACTTTTCAAGCGATCCTCGACCCGCTTGGCCAATTCATCCAAATTGCCACTTTCGCCAGAATTGCCTGGACGCCGAGGTGGCTGGTTTGGACCACCGCCCCATGGATTTTTTGGCCCAGAGCCACCGCCCTGCTGATTGCCATTCGAACCACCACTAGGGCCCCAAGGGCCGCCACCGCCGCCAGACGAGTTATCATTCCAAGGCATATAGACGTGTTTCCATTCCAGAGCCGCTAAACCTAGGCAAAGGCACATGCCAAAGACTTGCAAGCGGGCGTTACAGTCCCTTATGTGCGTGCTCAGCTAAAGGGATCAAGAAGGTGTTTGGAATCAAACGATCACTCAAACGCGAGGATGTGTTAAAAATTCTCGATACCATGCGCGCCTCAGACGGCTTAAGCCTTGTTCATAAAGGACTTATTGAAGACGTACGCGTCTCCGAGGGGGGCGATGTGCTGGCAACAATTTCAGTGCCAAAAGGTGAAGAAAGTGCAGCTAGCCAGTGGCAACAGGCCGCGACAGCCGCCATCAAGGGTCTACCCGGTGCCGGAAAGGTTACTGTGGTGATGACAGCCCATGTCGGACCTACGCAAAACCCACCAACGACCGACGCGCCGCCAGCTGGCCAACAGCGCGTTCGCAAGGGTGCTAAACTAACCGAGGCAGCCCTCGCCCAAGGCGTCGCCCAAGCGCCGCCCGTGAAAGCTGGCATTCCCGGCATTACAGCCATATTGGCGGTCGCGTCAGCCAAGGGCGGGGTCGGCAAATCCACCGTGGCGGTCAATTTAGCGGCAGCCCTGTCCGCTTTGGGTCTGCGCGTTGGCTTGCTGGATGTCGACATTTACGGTCCCTCCATTCCCACCATGATGGGCACCGTCTCGGCTGAGCCAGAAGTAGGCGAGGACAAGAAGCTTCTGCCTGTTATGGCTTACGGTCTCAAGACCATGTCGATTGGCTATTTGGTTGATGGTGATTCGCCGATGATCTGGCGTGGTCCAATCGTCACCAGCGCGATCCGGCAATTGCTGGAAGACGTGACCTGGGGCACTGCGGAGGAACCGTTGGACGTTCTGGTGATGGACACCCCGCCGGGCACCGGCGACGCACAATTGGCTTTGGCACAACGCGTACCCTTGAATGCGGCCGTCATCGTCTCGACGCCGCAGGAAGTAGCCTTGGCCGATGTACGACGCGGCGCGGGCATGTTCGCGAAGACCCATGTCCCAGTTCTGGGAGTTATTGAGAATATGGCGTGGTTAACCCAACAGGACGGCAGTCGCCTGTATGTGTTTGGGGAAGGCGGCGCGAAGCGCACGGCAGAGGCTTTGGGCTTGCCGTTTTTGGGCGAGATTCCTTTAGAAATGGGCATACGGGAAAGCGGCGATGGCGGCGTACCCTATGTGGTTGCTGCCCCCGGTAGTGAGACAGCCAATGCCTTCCTCTCGATTGCCGCCCATATTTATGATGGCCTGCTGCATCAAGAGATTAAGCCACCCCCAGCCATCAGCTTTGTGGCCTAAGGGTCGAGGATTTCTTCTTTGAAGCAGGTGACGATCCAATCGCGGACGAGTTGCAAGCGCGGATTGGTCTTGGTGTCGCGATGAAACACCAGCCATGGCTGGCGCTCCGGCATAGCCCGATGCGGGACCTCTATCAGTCCGGCCTTGCGCGCGGCAAAAGCTGGCAAGGGCGCAATGCCAACGCCCTCAACCGCCGCATTGAGGAGCGCGCGCACGCTGGATGAGGAAAGGCGGATGCTTGCTTCTAAGCCTTGCGCTTTCAACCAAGTGTTTTCGGCAATCTCGCCATACTGACGGTCCAGCCAAACGAGATACTCATCCGACAAGACCAAGCGGTCTAAGTCCCTTCCTTTCAGATAGTCGGGCGACGCAAACAGGCCCAACCGGATCACGGGCAAGCGGCGCGCGATGAGTGTTTCTTCTGCCGGTCGTACCATCCGGATCGCCACATCTGTGCGCCCTGCATTCAGATTGGCAATGTCGTTTGAGACTTCCAAATCAATGCTGATCGACGGGTCTTGCGCACGAAGACGGTCCAATCGCGGGGCCAAGACATCCGCAATAACGGACTCGGTCGCTGAGATGCGCACCGCCGGCAGATTGGGTCCCTCCTGCAAAGCGCGCGCACGACGGGCAATTTGGCTCAACTGGCGGGCCCCCGGTTCGGCCACTTGCAAGATCGCGTGCCCGGCCTCTGTCAAACGTGCGCCGCGCGGACCACGTTGCAGCAGTTTCAAGGCCAGCTGCGTCTCCAGCCCGTCGATCCGGCGGCTGATCGTTGGGATCGACATGCCCAATTCGTCAGCGGCTTCCGACAGAGAGCCGCGCCGCGCCACCGCCACAAAACAACGGATCGCGTCCCAATCTATCGCCTGCTCATTTATCATTTTTGAAAATCCATTTTCCATTTTTAGGTCTAGCTAGACCGATCGGTCAAGCCCTATTTGGGGCCAACGGGCGGTCTATTCCCCCGGGAAGAGGAAACTGAAGATGAAACTATTTCTCTCATTGCTCGCACTCAGTGCGTTGATCGGACTGGGGGCTTGGTTCGGGCTGGCCCCACAACGCGCCACCGCCAAAGCCGCCCAAACCAAAGTTGCGGTCTATGTATCCATTGCGCGCCCGGCAGGGGTGAGTGATGAAGCCCTAAATGCTGAATTCACCCGAGCCATCCCCATTTACGCTAAAGTCCCGGGCCTTGAGCGTAAGTATTTCACCTACAGCCAAACCGGTTTTGGCGGTCTTTATCTGTTCGATAGTGAGGCCTCGGCCAAAGCCCATTTCGATGCTGCTTGGCTGCAACGGGTTGAAAAGACCTATGGCGTCAAGGCGAGCCCCGTCTATTTCTCCGTCCCCGAAGTCACCGCTGGTGCAGCGCAAGTCGCACCATCAGCCGCCAATGTCGCGACGATTGTTGAGATCAAGACCCCTTGGTATGGCACGGACGGTCTGGTGAGGAAGGGTCTGAGAGACGCTATCCCAACTTATGCCGCCACACCGCACCTGATCTATAAATACTTCACCCAAGGTGCCGACCGCAGCTTTGGCGGCATTTATCTCTGGGAAGATCAGGCCAGTGCTGAGGCCCATTTCGGCCCAGCTTGGCACGCCCGCGTGACCAAAAAATACGGCCACGATGGCGTCGTCACCTTCCTCAAAGCCCCGGTCAGCATGATCCAACCAGCCAAAGCGGAGACGCCTTAACATGAAAGCAATACGCGAACTTGGAACCAAGCTCGATACCTGGGGTGGCCGTCGCAAGATGGCCACCTTTAGAGCTGGATGGGCGGCCCATACCTCGCCCGAGATTGGCTTTTATACGACGCCGCTGACCCAGTATCGATACCGGGTGCGGGGTAGCGGTCCGACTTTGGTCTTCTCCGCTGACCCGCCGATGACCTTGGAAAACTACGATGCGCTGTTGGACGCCTTTAGCCCGCATTTCCGCGTCATCATCTTCGAACTGCCCGCCATGGGGTTCAGTGCGGTTGATCCGAGCTATCGGTTTGACTTTTACCAGACCAATGACGACGTCGCCCGCTTTTTGAAAGATATCGCAGGCGACGGCGCTATCCTCGCCTTTTCCTGCGTTGCAAGCCTATGTGCGATTGATCTGGCCTGCAGACGGCCTGAACTGGTGTCACGCCTCGCGCTGTTACAAGCGGGTGATGTGGCGGCCTTTGCCGCGTGGAAGGCTGGTCGTGACCCAAAGGGCATTTTGGCTCGCCCCTTCCTCGGCCAATGGGTGATGAAGCAGCTGGCACCCAAACGTATGCCAGACTGGTATCGCCTGTCCGTTGGTCGCAAAGAGATGCAGGACGAGCTAGTCGCTTGTGCCTGCCGGTCGTTTGAGCATGGAGCGATGTGGTCGCTTGCCAGCGCCTATCAGCTCTATATGGACCCATCGATCCGCCTCGACAAACCTAAGCAGCCCTTATTGGCTTTTTGGGGTGAGGCCGACAAAAGCCACCCCAAAAGCAATGCCGACAGTCCAAAGCGATTGGCCGATCACGTCGATTACATCAGCTATTCAGCCCTTGGCCACACGCCAGAGCTGGAAGACCCTGCGCGGGTTTGTCGCGATCTCTTGGCTTGGCTGAAACAGGATTAGCCGTTGGATTGGACGTCGCCCTTCCCATCCCGTCAAAGAGGGCCTATATTAGTCAGGTCCGGTTCGCCGGACTATGGTGATAAACGTGCGTGAAATAAGCAGGCCGGACCGGGGTGCGATTCCCCGCGGCTCCACCAAGCTCTCTGCGTGTATCGACGCGAGTGTGGGGCCGATCAGGATCGACGGATGTGTAAAGACGTTACTTTTACCCGCGTGGGCTTCGTCAACCGCCCATTTTCACAAATGCAAACGATAACTTTGCACAGGAAGTCCGTTTGGCTGCGTAATGCGGTCTGATTGACATCCGACTAAGTCCCAAGGCTTCGGCCGAAGGCGGGGCACGGAGGGGGGCCCGGCAACAGCAACCCCCTCCACTTTTCAAGCAAAACACAATCAAGTGACGCACTGCGGGTCATGCCGCTTGCTGCAACCGCTCATTCTGACAGGCTACTAGGCCATCCAGTAATATGCCCCGAAGTGCATCGGCCGCTTGTATCTTGGGCTGCCAGGTGCGCTCTAAGTCTTGCAGCAAGACACCGCTAATCGGGTCCTCGGCATGCAAGCGCATGTTGACGTCGTCGAACTCAATTCCCGCGACGCCACGCTGCTTCTCCAGATAGGCGCGCTGCAGGGCAAATTGGGCTTGATAGGCCTCAATAAAAGCATTCAAGCGGGCGTCGCGGATCAAAGGTTCAAACTGCTGGATTTTGGCTGGGGGCCAAGACAGGTCATAATTTTGCTTTGGGTCTTCCAAGAACGTGGTGGTTCCCTGCCCCCAACCCGTTTGCATATGCGGCGTGATGTCTAGCAATTGACCATCCGCCTGCTGCCACACAGCGTGGTGCCACGCCAAGAGGGTTAGCGCTGCAATCTCGACCACCAGCCAGCCGAATCGAATTCGCCCGCCAGACTCGGCGACACAATCGCGCACGTTCCAATAACAGCGGCCAGGCCTTGCCCAGACAGCAGGGTGGCGTGGCACAAAGTGCAAATCGACGGCCGATAGCTTTGCCCTTAGAGCCTCTAGGCCATGCGTGCCTTGGACTGCATCTGCTTGGATCAACATAGAGCCAGCAATCTCCACAAAGGATTTACTCACAATCAATCACGCATACGGAGCATTATAAAATCTACCTAAACTGTAACCAAAGGGTAAATATCAAGGTATTGTTGAGCCCTAGATCGATAGATCATTCAATAAATATATATATTTTGTTGTATCGCTTTAAAAATTATCGGTGTTTCACTTTATGCTTCACGTCACCCCAAAAAATTCTACCGGAACGATTGGTCCTCGGCTTCGTTCAACACGTAGATCATGACTCGCCCATTGGGTGCTAAGGTTCGCTTGGACACCGAAGTCGATTGCGCGCGGGCAAAAGCAGGATTAAGAAGACTGTCATAATCATAACGCCAGAAATGGCCAAAGCAGGAGACGGCCCCGATGTCGGAAGACCTCATCGGCTATGCAAAGCTAACCCAAGACGCCCTGCGTGGCGTTGTGCGCGACGCAATTAAGGTTGCTTTGACGGGCCTGCCTGCTGACCACCATTTCTACATAAGCTTCCGTACCCGCGCTCGCGGCGTGCAAGTTGCCCAATATTTGGCGTCGAAATATCCTGACGAGATGACCATTGTAATCCAGCACCAATATGAAGGGCTGGAAGTGCGCGATGACTGGTTTGCCATCACTTTGCACTTTGGCGGCGTGCCGCAACGCATTGTGATTCCCTTTGCCGCCATCACCCGTTTCTATGACCCATCGGTGCGCTTCGCTTTGCCATTTGACGTGGTCGACGATCTCTCGCCGGATGCTGACATGGACGATGATGTGTTGGAAACAGAAGTCGAAGATACAGTCGTCAAAACGCCAACAACTGGGGCTGTCGTCAGCCTCGATGCCTTCCGGCGTAAGAAGTGAGCGCAGAGACCAGCCCGGCCCGCACCGACGCGGAAGTTCTGGCCAAATTCACCCAAGCTAAATCTCGACCGGCCTGTTCCGACACGCTGGGACTTGAAGTTCTGTCGATTGACCAGGCTGCAGGGCGCATACGGATCAAAATGCTCGGTCAAGCCGCATGGTGTAATCCACGCGGCGCGTTGCAAGGTGGCTTTGTTACGGCCATGTTGGATGAAGCCATGGCCATTGCAGGTATCGTTGCCGGGCAAATGGCCTTTGCCGTCCCAACCTTAGAGCTGAAAACGACTTTCTTACGTCCCTGCCCGGCAGGTCCAGTCGAAGCTGAAGGCCGCGTCGTCAAATGGGGCAATAAAGCTGCCTTCTTAGAGGCTGATTTGTTTGATGCAGATGGCAAACTCGTCGCACGCGCTACCTCAACCGTCCTGCCGACGCCTTTGCCAGCCCGCCATCCACGGGCCGATGGCTAGGCCAGCTCCAACCGCTTAAACAGATGCGCGGCACTTGCCCGCGTCGCCTCATTCCAATCGGCAAGCTTGGACTTCATCAGGCAAGATTCGCTTTTCAAAATCACACCGTCATCCAAAATCTTCAATGCGTTGGCCGTCAGAGTTGCACCGGAGGTGGTGATATCGACGATGGCTTCGGCAATACCCGCAGCAGGTGCGCCTTCAGTGGCCCCGGCACTATCAACGATGCGGTGATCGGCAACATGATGGTCGCGCATGAATTGTGCCGTGAGGCGGGTAAATTTCGTGGCGATGCGGAACCGCCGCCCGGTCTGACGGCGCATGTCGGTGGCCACTTCGGCGAGGTCTGCCATGGTCTCCACATCGATCCAGCCATTGGGCACAGCAACCACCACATCTGCCCGACCAAAGCCTAAGCGGGCTTCGATGGTCAGGCGCGCATCCACATCGCCAGCGGCTTCGCGCACAATGTCTTCGCCCGTAATGCCAAGGTGAATATCCCCCGCCAACAAGGCTTTGCCGATTTCACTGGCTGAAGCCAAGCGGATCTGCACATCGTCAAACCCGTCCAGCGTCGCACTATAGCCGCGCTCACCCCCTGTTTGACGCACAACCAAGCCCTTCTTGGCCAGCCACGCTTCGCATTGTTCTTTCAATCGCCCTTTTGAAGGTAGCGCCAAGATCAAGCTTGCCATCTCATTGCCCTCCAAAGCGTGCCGGGCGGATCACACAGCCGACGGCACGGGCATGACGCGCCCCTGATGAAATCTCGCCTACCAAGGTGTCATAGCGCCCGCCAGTCGCCACGGGTCGCGCAAAGCTTGGATCAACGGCTAGATCGAAGGCCATGCCATCATAATAGTCAAAAGCCTCTGGGCTGAGCGCTTCAAAATGGGCGTGCGCCAAAGCCTCTGGTGCCTCTTGCTGGATGCGGTCGAGCCGCAAGGTCCAAGCCTGCCGCCAATCCATCAAATCAACACCCAATTTCTCCGCCAATGTGACGCATTCATCCAAGCTTGCTGTCAGCGAGCCTTGGCTGCTGAGGTGAATGAGCTTGGACAAGGTCTCTGCCAGTTCTGGCGCGAGGGGTTTGGCGATGGCGCGTTTGGCGCGCGCAGCCAGACGATCGGCCACATGGCTCAATTGCCGGTTGCCGGGCAGCGATAGGTTCGCCAACGTCAAGACCTCTGCGACCGTGCTGCGGGCGCGTTCGGGGTCAAGTTCGGCAATCGTG
>JAJTGP010000269.1 GCA_021299265.1 Hyphomonadaceae bacterium
CAAAAAACACATCCTCTTAAACACGGTTGCTCTCCCTCTGGGAGAGGGGACTTCCCTACAATGTCATCCCCGCCGAAGCGTGAACCTCGAGCGGGGACCCCATGGGACTTTGCGGATCAAGGTCTGGGACTCGGCCGCGCCGTCCGGGATGACAGAGTTTGTTGTTGCACCACCCCCCTAGACAGACGCCTCAAACTAAGGCGCTATGGTCGTCCCATTAGCAACTGAAAGGAGGTGATCCTATGTCTCATTGTCTGCGCCTTAGTGAAATGTCTGTCGGGATCCCTTCGGAGGTGAAGGCTTAAGGATTAAGAGCCTTTCTTCGAATTGAAACTGGGCCGTTTCTCCGGTCTGGCAATGGAAAGGTCGCTGGGCAACCAGCGACCTTTCTTGTTGGCCTAAAGCGTCTTGCCCATGATCTTTAAGGGAATGATCGCGCCATTTTTGGCATGCTTTTCGATCACTTCAATCAACTCATAGCCACAACGGCGATAGAGCGGCTCACCCGCCAAAGTGGCCCCCATTTGCGCGCTCTTAAAGCCCTCGGCGCGGGCAGCGGCTTCGCCAGCATCAATGATCATCTGGCCAATGCCACGGCGCACATGCTCTGGATGGGTATACATGGCCCGAATTCTCGCAGCCTCTGTTGCGGGGTCGAGGAGGCGATTGTCGCGCCCGGCGCTGTGATCGCCGCCATAAAGCGTGCCGCGCCGGCTCCACCCGCCGCAGCCGACGATTTTACCGTCTTCTTCCTGGACCACAAAATAGGTGCCGTCTTCGATCAGCTGGGTGTCGATCCCCATGGTCTCGTGACTGCCTTCCACTTGTTCGGGCGTCAGAAAGTCATTCATCAATTGCCCAATCGCCAAGGCCATCAGGGCCTTCATCTCGGGCATATCGTCAGGGGTCGCGGTGCGCAGCTTCAAGACCATGCAGCCAGCCTTTCCTCAATCAGAGCTAGGGTTTCCGTCACTCCAAACAAGGCGACAAATCCGCCAAAGCGCGGGCCCTGCTCTTGACCCAACAGCACCTCATAAAGCGCTTTGAACCAGTCGCGCAGGTTTTCGAACTGATGGGTCTTACCAACGTCAAACACCATATTCTGGATTTCATCGCCGTCGCGCATGTCTGGCCCCATGGCTTCAAGACGGGCTTTGAGGTCCAAGATCGCAGCAAGCTCTGCCTCCTTTGGCGCACGGAATTTCTTCGTTGGCTGGATGAAGTCGCGATAATAGGCAACCGCAAAACCTGCGAGTTGATCGAGCAAAGGCTGATCTTCTGGCGTGGCTTCGGGCGCATAGCGCTTGATAAAGCCCCACAGCACTTCCTTCGTCTCAGCATTTGCGGCTGAGACGAGGTTTAGAAGCAGCGCAAAGCTGATGGGCGAGCCATATTGGGGTGGATTGCCATTATGGATGTGCCAGACGGGATTTTCGAACTGCTTGGCAGGCTCTTCCCGCCGGAAGGCATCGAGGAATTGGACATATTCATCCACAGCACGCGGGATGACGTCGAAGTAAAGCTTTTTGGCCACGCGTGGTTTTTGGAAATTATAGAGCGACAGGCTCTCCGGCGGCGCATAGGTCAGCCATTGCTCCACCGAGATGCCATTGCCCTTGGACTTGCTGATCTTTTCGCCGTTCTGATCGAGGAACAGCTCATAGCAATATTGCAGCGGGGGCTCAGCGCCTAAGATACGGCAGATCTTGGAATAGACTGGGCCATTGGTCTGGTGGTCCTTCCCGTACATCTCAAAGTCGACGCCGAGCGCGGCCCAACGCATGCCAAAGTCTGGCTTCCATTGCATTTTGACGTGGCCGCCTGTGACGGGAACCGTCACATCGGTGCCATCTTCATCGGCAAAAGTGACGGTACCCGCCTTGGCGTCCGTTGCCTTCATCGGCACATAGAGGACGCGGCCAGTGGAGGGCGAAATCGGCAGGAACGGGCTATAGGTCGCGCGCCGCTCTTCCCCCAAAGTCGGCAGCATGACGCCCATAATCTCGTCAAACTTTTCGAGCGCCCGCAGAAGCGTCGCGTCAAACGCGCCAGAGCGATAAAGCTCGGTTGCGGACTTGAACTGATAGTCAAAGCCAAAGCTGTCGAGAAAGCCGCGCAGGCGGGCATTATTGTGCTGAGCAAAGCCTGCGTGCGTGCCGAATGGATCGGGCACATCGGTCAAGGGCTTTTGGAGATAGGGCACCAGCGCTTCAGGATTGGGCACATTGTCGGGCACTTTGCGCATGCCATCCATATCATCGCTGACACAGATGAGTTGAGTCTCCACGGTGCCATCGGTCAGCGCGATAAAGGCTTGGCGCACCATGGTCGTGCGCACGACTTCGCCAAAGGTGCCGATATGCGGCAAGCCCGAGGGGCCATAGCCCGTTTCAAAGATAACCGGGCCTTGTTTGCCGATTTTCTTGACCCGATCCAACAGCAAACGGGCTTGTTCAAAGGGCCAAGCCTTGGCTTCAATCGCCAAAAGTGCACGGTTCGCCATTCACGTCTCATTCTTCACTTGGAGTGGGAAGTTGTCGCCAAGCCTTGTGGCGGAATCAGGCTCTAAGGTCAAATCCAACCCCTGCGACAGACCGGCCAACTTGACAGCGGAAGCTCGCAGTCATATTTTGTAAATGTGTTTATGAGTAAAGCTGGAGCGCGTGCTATGATCGCACATGAAGTCATTGTCCAAGCAGACCCCGAAACCGTGTTTTCCCTCTATGAAAATATCGAAAGCTGGCCTCGATGGGATGAAGAAGTCGCGGCCGTGTCTCTACCCGATGGCCTGCGTGAAAATGCGCAAGGCTGGCTGCAACCTCGTTCAGGGCCGAGAGCTAAGATTCAAGTCGTTTCGGTGAACCGCCCCTTCCAATTCAGCGTTGAATCTCAATTGCCAGGCTGCAAAATGGGCTTTGATCATCGCATTGAAGCGACCACTCTGGGGACACGCGTCACCCATGGGGTTTACTTCAAAGGGGCAACAAGCTTTGTATTTGCTAGGCTAATTGGGCCGTTGCTCAATCGCGGTTTGCCCTTGACCTTGCAAGGCTTGAAACGTGAAGCCGAGGCGATGACAAAGTGAGTTGTTGGAAGGAGATTGTAGTTTGGATTGGTCGAAAATTTCGAACTTCACCGGACCGCAAGCTAGTCCCGGCTTCCAATATTGGGTAAATTTCATGGCTTGGCAGCGCGGCCTCAACCATATCCTGCGACCTTTATCGCTGACACAGCCGCAATTTGCCCTACTGGCCACCATCGGGTGGAAAACCCAAGACGGCAGCAATTTATCGCAGCAACAATTGGCCGACTTCTTGCGCCTAGACCGCATGCTGGTGTCGCAAATCATCAGCCGCTTGGATCGCGACGGCCTGGTCACACGAAAGCTCGCCGCCGAAGATCGTCGCCGCAAAGGCCTAAAGCTGACCGCGCTTGGCATCGATAAAGTCAAAGCGGCCATGCCCTTGGTTGAAGGCTTTGATAAAAGCTTCTTTGCAGGCGCCTAGCTTATCTGCCCCCCATCGCGCGATGTTTGGCGCGGGTTGCCTCGTCCAAACGCAGGAAGCGCGCCGCATTATTATACAGAATATCGCGCTTTTGCTGGGCTGAGAGGAAGGGTGCGTCCTCAATCACTTTGATGGCCACTTCAATCGTCTCAGGCCAGATCATTTGGTCCGAGCCGAACATAATGCGCTCGCCAAATCCGGCCTCTACCAAGGCCTGCAGATAGCGATAAAAGGCAGGCTTTGGCTGGGTATAGACGATCACGCCAGTGTCCAAATAGACCTGCGGATGGGCATACATCAGGGCCAAAGTGTCATCCAGCAAGGGAAAGCCCGCATGCATCACATTGATGCGCAGCTTGGGATGCTTCACTAAGACGTCTTCGAGCAACAGCGGGCTGCTTAACCGCGCGCGATAGCCGGAGCCCGGCGCATAGGCGACTCCTGGGGGGCCGGGGCCGACATGTAGAGCAACTGGCAGATCATTGGCCTCGGCCGCCGCCCAAATCGGCTCCATCCGGGGGTCATTGGGCGCAATGCCGATATATTGGGTGCCAAGCTCGCCAATCATGGTGATGATGCCGGCGGCCTTCGCTTCGGCAAACTCCTTGGTCAAATTACCCTTTGGCGGAAGCTCTGGTAGTAGACCATTCATAATCCGGTCTGGGGCGGCCGCTTTCCACACTTTCAAGCGCGCATATTTATCGCTGACGACGCCAAAAATGTTGCGGCGGTTCATGATTTCCAACGTTTTGGTGCGGATCTCATCATCGGTCGTCGGCGACCAGATCGGATTGGCGCATTTTGGATTTTTGAACCAAGCCGTGATGAAGGTCTCATAATCCGTGGTCTGATCCCAGACCGGCATTGGGTCCATCGGGGCGCACATGGCCAGAGGGGCTGGACCCTGCTCATTGGCAGAGGAGGCATGCAGATGCATGTCGATGATCGGCTCTTGCGCCTGAACACTTTGTGGCGTGATGGCCAGCCCTGCCAGCGCCAAACAGGCAATCAGCCACTTCTTAAAATCAATCATCAAATCCATCCCATAAAATGCAACAAAGGATTGGGTGAGGCTAAACACAGCCTTTTGGTTTGACAAACGAATTGCGGCCCATGTGCAAAGATTATTCAGTAGGCTGAGAGTCAGCGCAATTTGCTGACGCAAAAACCCGCACACCGGATGATCCAAACGTTCTGGCTTGAGTCCGCCGTCCTTTCACTGATAAGGCCGAAGGGCGCAATGTCGCGGTCGCAGGGGAATCGGGTGGGTCAGAGGAAGACACAAATTGTGGTCGTTGGCGGCGGTGCCGGTGGCCTAGAACTGGTTCGCTTGCTCGGTTCGCGCTATGGCCGGAAAGCCCATGACATTATTCTGATCGATCGGAACTTGACCCATGTCTGGAAGCCCTTGCTGCACGAGGTCGCGGCAGGGTCTCTCGATGCTAATCTGGATGAAGTGGGCTATGGCGGTCATGCGGTGCGCTGGGGCTATCGCTTCTTCAACGGCAGTCTTGAAAGCGTCGATCGCGTGGCCCGCACCATCACCACCGCGCCTTTGTTGGACGAACGCGGCGAGGAGATTATTGGCAGGCATACTATTCGCTATGATTATCTCGTGCTGGCCATGGGCGGCATTTCGAACGATTTTGGCGTGCCGGGCGTGCGTGAACATGCGATGTTTCTGGAAGATCGTCCCCAAGCGGACCGCTTTCGGCAAAAGCTTC
>JAJTGP010000204.1 GCA_021299265.1 Hyphomonadaceae bacterium
CCGCTGCGGCGATAAGGGCCGTCCATTGCAGCATCCCAATGCCCGTAACGGTAAAGACTGTCGCTTCCCCAATGGCGCACAGGATGAACAATAAAGCCATCGACTGGCCGACAGGACCGGATGCAGCCACACTCGCCAAAATGACAAAAAACAAGAATAGCCAGATTGGCGCACCCAGAATCCCGGTTTCTTCGACAATCGCTACAAAACTATTGCCCTTGTCGGTCAGGATTACGAAACGGCTTTCAGTTTTCAGGACACGCAAGTTTTCATAAGCGACGACGGGGTCCATCAATCGTGGGTCGGAAGGTATGCCAAAACCCAAACCAGTGCCTAAGTGGTCCTCAATATTGCTAAAGCTTCTTTCCAGCGGAAAGCTGCGCGAACTGGCATAGCCGTCAAGGCTAAAGACCTGCTTAGTGGCTCCGGGGATTGGAGTGGATGGGGGCGCGCTACTTGCAAACCATAGGGAGCCGAAAAGGGCAGCGACATAGATAAAAGCGAGTCCATATTGCGCAATTTTCTTATCTCGTCGTTGCTTGTTTGGCGGCCGCTGCGCTGCGGGCCCGTTGACGCGTTCAAGACCTAGCCGCAATCCTTCAAGCACCGCAACCACGGTCAGGGCTGCCAGTCCGGTTCGGCTCCAAGCAAGCCAAATAAGCCAAGTAGCGGCACCAACCCCCAGCACACGCAGCCAGGTGGGAAGCCGTCTTAAACGAACAAGCAAAACGATTAATGGCGCTAAACAAAGGCCAAGGATCTGGGGCTGCCAGACGACACCATTGAGATCAGAATAGGTGTAGGTATAGGCGCGCCCCATCATGAGGGTGACGATCGTTGCCAACAAGAATGCCGCAAGAATACCCGTCAAAGCATACGGGGCTTCATGTGCATGTGTCGTCCGACGAAATAGGTTATCGAGCCACGCTAATAAGATGAAGATAGGAACCAAAAACTGCAGCAACGCACTTAGTGTGGTTGCCGTATCTTGGGTCGTTGAAAGCGTCAGTATGCCGCCAATCGCGCCGCAAAGAAACAAGAGGCTCAAATGCCGCCCTGCAGTCCAATGCTTTCGGGCAAAAAGGACCAGCGCGTGGACCAGGGCAGACAACACCAGCGTCATCTCAACAAGTGGTTGATCGACGTGATTGCCAAACAGATTCAAACTTGCCTGCGGCAGGAGTGCCGCCATCGCCAAGGTCGCGATAATCGCGGTTGAATGCCTGAAGAAGACAGCGCAAGAGGCAATAACCACAAGCGCACTGATCCATGGGCTTAAATGCAGCGCAACCCAGCCCGCAAGTCCCAGTACAACGCAGCGCCAGAATATGCCTGGGCGCGTCTTCGCTTTGAGAGCGACAGCGAAAGGTGGTTGCTCACGTATAGTCATATGCCGCGTCGATCGCCTCTCTTAAAGCCCATCTAGGGCTCGGCTCTTTGGCGGATCGCGCCGAACTGGCACGTTCGGCGTAACGTTGGTTGCTGATTGAGAACTCTGATTGGCGCTAGATTGAGGAGCAGCAGGCGGCTTTGGTTTGGCGATCAGTGCAGAGATATCCGGATCTGGCATTAAGCCATCCTTGCCAGGCTCTGGCAGGGTGAACGGAACAGTTGAAGCCACATTCTCCAGCCCGTCAGCGGCAGCCTGGCTCGCCGCGAGTGCTTCGGCACGGGACCAGTTCCGCGACGCTTGAGATTCATCCATTGCGTCGCGGCTCAAGGAAGCTTGCGCGGTATTGGTGCCGTTCAAGGGGGTGAAGCCAGGTGTGAGAGGAGCTGTTGGACCCGTTGAACTTGCCGTTGCAACTTCAGCTTCGGCTTTGCCAAGTTCGGGTGCCGTCACCGCTGCCTTAGATGGCCACGCTTCTTTGCTCGCATAGGCATTGGTGAAAGCCACTTGCGTTCCCCCCCTGCCGCGCCACGTGTAGAAAATGTGGGTCCCAATTTTGGTCATTTTCTTCAAGGAGGGTGCCCATTTGGGGGCGACCCAATCGGTGTGGTAGTGGGTGGCAAGGCCGACTTCCGCTTGCACGTAGCCCGTGAGCGACGCATAGGCGACGCTTTGCGCTGCCCGCCACCGGCGGCCAGAAGGTGGGCGCTGAAGCGCGCCGTCGCAGGTGAAGGTAAATTGGCAACCGGTAGCGCGTTCTGACCCTTGGAAAACAACTCCACAGATTGAATGCGGCCAGGCAGGGTGGCGCATCCGATTTATAACGACTTGCGCAACAGCATGCTGGCCATTCAGGCTTTCTGACCCTGCCTCATAATAGACTGCCAAACTCATGCAATGAAGTGCGCGGGCTCGATCAATCGGATTGGCCGCGATCAAGATAAAGGGGCGAGCGGCCGGACCGATATCGGGGTCATAGGGCAAGTTTTCATTGAAACGCCGTGCCTCTTCCTTCGTAACATTGGCATAGACCGAAGGATTGTTGACGGTCGCTTCCACGTTGAATTCAGAGAGGTTCCAGTCGGGTCGATCTGATCCAAAGGCAAGTTCCATTGGGTCGGTGGGGATGGGTGGTGCTGCTGGTAAGGGCGGCAACTTATCAATGTTAGCCGGCAGGCCGGGCTCTGGTGCAACACTGTTCCAAACCAAAATGCCTGCAGAGCCAAAAACCAAGGTCGCCAGTCCGGCAAGGGCGGCAATGGCCACTTTCCGATCTGAATTCTGCCTTGGTGGTCCAACATTAATCATAAAAGTTCCGTCCAAAAATGGGCCTTTGAAGAGCCAAGCTATCCAGCATAACCGATAACAACGCTAAACAAGCAAAATTGATGCCGCAGTTGTGGCAGATCTAGGGACGTATCCCTTTACTGCTTCAGTTCTAGCTGCGTTCCATCAGCTTTAGCCTGAATAGCGACTGAACAACAAATAACCTGAACTTGACTGTAGGCGCTATTTGGTTTTCAGACCTATGCTCTTGTCACCCATATAGCGTTAGGGCACGTGCACCACAATTCTTTTGGGCTCTATGATCCCAGTTACAAATGAAATTGATCAAAGGCGCTGGCGTTGAAGCATGAGCAGTCGAAAAATAGCGCAATTGAACCCGTAGCCGCTAAGGCTGCGATGCGACCAATGCCTAAGCGACCAAACGAGTTTGCTCAATTGTGGCAGGACGTTTTGAGGCCGTGGACTTGGCCATTGCTGACGGTTGCATTGTTCGTTTGGGCCGTGTTTAGGCAGGGTGCTGAGACGCCTTTCGATACCGCCTTGTTTTCAGCCTTTAGCGCTGGTTTGCTATGTTTGGCCGTTTCGGACACTGAAAACCGCAAAGCCTTGTCCCGCTTAGTAGGTTGGCGCTGGCCCGCACTCGGCCTCGTTGCCGTTTGGGCTGTCATGGCTTTGCAATTCTTACCCATCCCCTTCCTGTCCGGAGGTGGCTGGATTTGGGCCAAGGCCAATATGGTAACGGTAGATCCCGATTTGACACTGCGGGCGATGGTCGGTCTCGGCTCTGCAGTTGCTTTTTTCATATTAGGGGCAATATTTGGGGCAGATCGAAACCGGCGTGAGCTTGTATTGGCGCTATTGGCTCTTGGCCTCCTGCCGATCTTTTTTCACTCCTTCGATACCTACATCACCAAAGTTAGTTTGTTCGAGTATCAGGCGCAAAGAGTCGGGCCACGGATGGAGGGTACTTTCCTCAACGCCAATACTTTTGCCATTCTGATGACAATGATTTTCGCTGGCGGTTTAGGCGTGTTCCTTTCTGAAACGCGCCATTTTAAGGGCCGAGAGCGCGCCTGGGTCCAATTGGCAGCCATTATCGTGACTGTTGGTGCCGCCATATGTGTCTATTTTTCAATGTCCCGCGCAGCGTGGTTTTTGGCGTTTGGCATTGTGTTCGCTTTAGCATTGCTTTTGCGGCCTTCATTAAGGTTGCAGACAACAGTCTTTGGAACTTTGGTCTTTCTAACGATGCTCATTGTTTGGAATTCGGCGGAGCAATTGGGCCTCCCAATACGCCCGCTGAATTTCCAAGATGGTATCGATGGCCGCTTGGCGGATTGGCGTCCAGGTCTTGACCTAACCCTACAGAGGCCATGGCTGGGTTGGGGGGCTGGTACATTTGCCCGTGTTATGGAGCCAGTTCGCGAGGCACCGATTGCCGCGCCCTCGCTGATCGTGATCACGCCGCAAAACTCATTACTCCTTATCACATCTGAGACTGGTTTAATCGGGCTGATTGCCTGGAGTTTTTTGGTGGTTGGGATCGTCAAGTTTGCTGCCAATGGCCTAAGAATTCGTTCGGCTTCAGTTCCAATTGCAATTGCGCTGATCCTTGGATCTATCGCTACTTTCCTGCAAAGCTTGTTTGATTTCCCGATGTCGATTCCTGTGATCTCTGCTCTTTGGGCATTTTTCTTGGGGTATGCTGGCGGCTTAGGCAGCAAGTCGCGTCGGAGACGCGCGGCGCGCTCAAAAGCGGGCTCGGCGGCTACGCGCTAGGGCAGTGTGCATTTAGCCTTTTCGCGCTCTAGCCGCAGCGTCGTTGCAAGCTGTGGTGCGGTCCCTCCAGATCCAGCAATTTCAAGGGTCTTTGCCCGACCCCATCGCAGGCATAAATCCTCTGC
>JAJTGP010000178.1 GCA_021299265.1 Hyphomonadaceae bacterium
CGCTACACCCCTGTTGGTGCGCCAAGGTGCCAATTGGCTTGGTTCGCATTAATGGGTTGAAGGTAGGTGGCTCTTTTGTGTGTAGCTATGGTCACCGGCTTGGATTATCCGATCGCCGAAGATCGTTTCACCAGGAGCGAAGCTTGGGGCTGCCTCTAGTGCTTTGTAGAGCGGCGCGAAATCCTGTGATGTCGCATGAAACAGATCATTAAAGTCACTGACTTGGAAATAGGTTTCTTGAAAGTCGTCAATTCGATAGCGTGTTTGCATTACCCGAGTTAGATCAAAGCCAATCCGATTAGGTGAAGGTGACTCGAGGCAGAAGCAGCTTTCAGCCGGAGAAGAAAGAATGCCCGCGCCATAGATTCGCGGTCCGTCTTTTGAAGCAATCAAGCCGAACTCCACCGTATACCAATAAAGCCGCGCCAAGGCGTCAAGGCTGTTGAAGCTCATGGCGCGCAATCCGCCTTGCCCATAAGCTTGCATATAGTCTGCAAAGACTTGATTGGTCAGCATCGGCACATGGCCAAAGATGTCGTGGAACACGTCGGGCGCTTCGATATAATCAAACTCTGCCTCTGACCGGATGAAATTGCCAGCTGGAAAGCGCCGATTGGCCAAATGATCAAAGAATACAATGTCGGGGATAAGACCGGGGACAGCAACAATGGTCCAGCCCGAGATTCCCTGAAGCTGTCGATTCAGAGATTTAAAATCAGGAATGCCGTCGCCTTGCAAATCAAGTACCGATAGCCCATCCAAAAAGGCGTCGCAGGCGCGTCCCTTGAGGATTTGCATCTGCCGTTCATGGAGTCGTGTCCAGCGCTGGTGCTCTTCGGCGCTATAGGCAGACCAGTTCTGATCGATCGTCCAATCCGAGGCGGCGTGGGGGGGAGGGGTGCAGTCCATGTCTTTGGTATTCACATCACACCCCCTTTTCTTGGAATTGTTAGGGCTCTAATTGAGCTTTAAATCTGGCTTTCGCGCATAGGACTTGCCGTCAAAATCCGCAAACAAATCTGAAACAGTGGGGTGTTCGACAGGTTCGCCGGATGTGTCATGGAGCAAATTCTGCTCGGATACGTAGGCGACATAATGGGTCTCATCATTCTCAGCGAGTAGATGATAAAATGGCTGATCCTTACGTGGGCGCAGATTTTCCGGAATCGCTTCCCACCATTCTTCAGTGTTGGCAAATTCAGGATCAACATCATAAATGACGCCCCGGAATGGAAAGAGCCGATGGCGCACGATCTCTCCGATCCGAAATTTGGCTGTTTGGTTCAACATGCGAGGGTGCTCCTTTCCTGAGTACCAGAGTTATGCACGATTGTTTGACCGTGCAAGCACCTCTCACGAAACATGCGCAGAGATTGCCCTTCGCCAATAGGATGTTACGATAGGGCTAACGAAGCGCTAAATATCGGCGCATGCAGAGGTTTGACATGGCCGGCGGCCTTTCAACGCCTGAATCGGGCCCGGTTAGCGGCGCGAGGCAGAGCGTCAACGCGTCGCATGATCCAACGCAGTGTTTTGCTGCCTTGGATCTTGGGACCAATAATTGTCGTTTACTGGTGGCGCAACGTGCCCCTGGCGGTTTTCGCGTGGTTGATTCGTTCTCCCGAATTGTTCGGTTGGGTGAAGGTCTGTCGGCAACAGGTCTGTTGTCGGAGCGAGCGATGCAGCGCACGTATGCTGCCATTCAAGCCTGTTCCGAAAAGATTGCACGCCACAAGCCAACCCGATTGCGATGTGTTGCCACCCAAGCGTGCCGGGCAGCGCGCAATGGACCGTCCTTCTTGAAGGAAATCACGCGTAAGACTGGGATCCGGTTTGAAGTCATCAGCCCCAATGAAGAAGCGCGCTTGGCCGTGATTGGCTGTGCAGATCTGTTTGATCCCAAGGGTGTAGGTGCATTGGTAGTCGATATTGGTGGCGGTTCAACCGAGCTTTCTTGGGCCGTCAATCGTGGCGCGGAGAAACGGCCAAAGTTAGAGCATTGGTTCTCCGCCCCAATCGGCGTAGTGACGTTATCAGACCAGTTTCCAGAGCACGGCGACACACTCACTTGGTATGCTGCGATGAAGCAATGCGCGGCCGATCATGTGGCCGGCTTTAGTGCCCCTGATGAGGTTCGCGACCATTTGATTTCTGGCAAAGCCCATATTGTCGGCACATCTGGCGCTGTCACAAGCCTTGCTGGGGTGCATTTAGGTCTAGCCCGCTATTCCCGTCGTCTCGTTGATGGCTTGTGGATTTCTGAAGACGACACGTGCGCTGCTATCGCGAATTTGACGGCGCGTGATAAAGCCGGGCGGGCCGCCGAACCTTGCATCGGGCCGGACCGCGCTGATTTAGTATTGGCCGGAGCAGCCATTTTGGAAGCCATCTTGGACCGCTGGCCCAGCCTTCGCCTTCGCGTCGCCGATCGTGGCTTGCGCGAGGGGCTAATCCTTACCATGCTAGAACCACCGCGCCGTCGGCGCAGGCGGAGGCGGGCAAAATCATGAATGACGAAAAAGATAAAGGAAAATGGGCCAAAAAGGGTCCTCCACCAGCACTGCCAGAGCGCAGGAGAAGGGTGGTATTTGATGTCGGCGAAACCGATACGCGCGCTACGCCCACCCGGGTCAAAACGGGCAAGAATCGTACCGCACAGTCCGCTCGCTGGCTCGAACGGCAATTGAATGACCCTTATGTCCATAAGGCCCGCGCAGATGGGTGGCGGGCGCGTTCTGCTTACAAACTCATTGAATTGGATGAGAAATTCAACCTTATCCCAAATCATGGACGGGTGATTGATCTGGGTGCTGCCCCAGGCGGCTGGACGCAAGTTGTCGCGCGACGCGGGGCAGCAGCTTTGGTCGGCATTGATCTCTTGACGATGGACCCAATTGAGGGCGCAACGATCATTCAAGGCGATTTCTTGGCCGAGGGGATGGAAGACCACCTCATCGAGCTGCTTGGTGGAGCGCCAAATTTGGTAATGAGTGACATGGCCGCCAATACGGTCGGGCATAAGCAGACAGACCATTTGCGCACAGCTGCTTTGTCCGAGGCCGCAGCCCACTTTGCGATGCGGGTTCTCGCGCCGGGGGGTGCGTTTGTGACGAAGATGTTCCAAGGGGGCACCGAAAACGAAATCCTGACGCTCTTGAAGCAATCCTTTAAAGACGTGCGTCACGCCAAGCCTCCGTCGAGCCGTGCTGAGAGTGTGGAACTGTTTATGGTCGCCACTGGATTCAAGGGCTAGGCGCAACCGGCCAGCGGCCACCGTAACCTAAGCGGCCTGCAACAAATGGTCACAAAACCGTTCATGCGCTTTCAAAATAATGGATCCCGAGCCATAAGGCAGGGGACTAATGAGGAATAGCCATGACTACTCGCATCTGGGATAAATCAAGACTGCCAAGTCGCCACGTCACGCTGGGCGCAGCACGCGCCCCACACCGCTCCTATTATTATGCCATGGGGCTTGGCACCCGCGAGATTGAGGCCCCGTTTGTTGGTGTCGCCACCTGCTGGAATGAAAGCGCGCCCTGCAACACGGCTTTGATGCGTCAGGGTCATGCGGTGGCGGCTGGCGTGAAGGAAGCCGGTGCTACCCCTCGCGAGTTCTGCACGATCACTGTCACCGATGGGATCGCGATGGGCCATGAAGGGATGCGTTCTTCGCTGGTCTCGCGCGAAGTGATTGCCGACTCCGTTGAACTTTCGATCCGCGGTCATTCCTATGACGCCTTGGTCGGGGTCGCTGGCTGCGACAAGAGTTTGCCTGGCATGATGATGGCGATGCTGCGCCTCAATGTGCCCAGCGTCTTTCTTTATGGCGGCTCGATCCTGCCCGGCAGACACAAGGGTAAGGATATCACCGTTCAGGAAGTGTTTGAGGCCGTTGGTGCCCATGCAGCTGGCCGAATGGATTTTGAAGAATTGTGTGAGATTGAGCGTCACGCTTGCCCAAGTGATGGGGCGTGCGGTGGCCAATTCACCGCCAACACCATGGCCTGTGTGGCCGAAGCCATTGGCCTTAGCCTACCTTTATCTTCTTCTATGCCCGCCCCCTATCTGGACCGCGACGCCTATGGCGTTGCCTCTGGTCATGCGGTTGTAGACCTGATCGTGCGCAATCTGCGCCCGCGTGACATTTGTACCCGAGCAGCCTTTGTGAATGCCGCAATCGTCGTGGCTGCCACGGGTGGCTCGACCAATGCCGCGCTTCATTTGCCCGCCATGGCGCACGAAGCCGGCATTGAGTTCACCATGAAGGACGTCGCCGATGCCTTCATGTTGACGCCTTGGATCGCAGATTTGAAGCCCGGCGGCCAATATGTCGCCAAGGATATGGGTGAAGCTGGCGGTATGCCGATGCTGCTTCGTGCGTTGCTGGATGAAAATCTGATCGACGGCAATTGTATCACCGTAACGGGCAAGACCTTGGGCGAGAACATCGAAGAGGTAACGTGGAATCCTGATCAAAAAGTCATTCACTCGGTCAAAGCGCCTTTGACAGAGAATGGCGGCGTGGTTGGCTTGTGGGGATCCATGGCGCCAGAAGGGGCCATGCTGAAAATCGCTGGTCTTGCCAATTTGACGTTCCGTGGTCCTGCCCGGGTGTTTGACGGTGAAGAAGCATGCTTTGAAGCTGTGTCTAACGAAGCCTTTGAAGCCGGTGAAGTCCTGGTGATTCGGTATGAAGGGCCTCGTGGCGGGCCCGGGATGCGCGAAATGCTGTCGACAACGGCTGCTCTTTACGGCCTTGGCCGAGGTGGCGATGTTGCCCTCATCACCGATGGACGCTTCTCGGGCGCGACACGCGGCATGTGTATTGGCCATGTCGGCCCGGAAGCCGCTGTGGGTGGACCCATTGCTTTGGTCGAAAATGGCGACATCATTGCCATTGATGCCCAAGCTGGCACGATTGACTTAGAAGTATCCGAAGATGTCCTCGCAGCCCGTCGTGCTGCTTGGACGCCACGTAAGACCAATTATAACTCCGGTGCGATTGCCAAGTTTGCGAAGCTGGTTGGCCCAGCCTATTTGGGGGCTGTCACCCATGAGGGTGCAGCCGCCGAAACCCATATATATGCGGATATCTAAGCCTTCTTTGAGCGGGCAAGCTCTGTGCCTTGACGGGCCAGAGTATCTGCCCGCTCATTCATTGGGTCACCGGCATGACCTCTGACCCAGCGCCAGTCCACCCTATGGGCTTTGTTAGCGGTTTCTAATCGCTGCCAGAGATCGGCATTGATCACGGGCTTGCCATCGGCCTTGCGCCATTGCCGCTTTTTCCAGCCATGGATCCACTCGGTGATACCTTGGCGCACATATTGGCTATCTGTATAAAGAATGACCGGGCAGGGGCGTTTTAGGCTCTCCAGCGCCATAATCGCGGCCATTAATTCCATCCGATTATTGGTGGTTTGAGGCTCGCCACCAAAAATCTCCTTCTCATTGCCGTTGAATTGCAGAATTGCACCCCAACCGCCCGGGCCGGGGTTTCCCGAACAGGCACCATCCGTATGAATTGTCACGGTTGAGGGCGTAGGCATAGCTTCTGTCATCGGAACTCTGTATGGAGGTTTTCTGCGACTTCAAACCCCTTTCACTGTGCCGTCGCATAAAGTTCTTGCCATATCATATAAAGATATGTTTATATCTTCATGTTAGGATTTGGCATGGACAAGATCGTCGACATTGTAAGAGCTATTGGAGAGCCAACGCGTTTGCGGATTTTGGTTCTGTTGGCGCGCGGCGAATTGGCAGCAGGCGAAATGTCGACGGTGCTTAATCAAAGTCAGCCACGCGTGTCGCGTCATTTAAAACTTTTGGCTGAAGCGGGCTTGTTGGAACGTAGACCGGAAGGGGCATGGGTATTCTTTCGCTTAAAAACCGATGGATCTGCAGGGCGTATTATCCGCGCCATTTTGGATGAGGTGGATAAGGATGATTCTATTCTGCTCCGGGACCTAGAGCGCTTGGCACAGGTCCAAGCTCA
>JAJTGP010000161.1 GCA_021299265.1 Hyphomonadaceae bacterium
ATTACACCAAGGGGTGCCGTCTCCGTCATGCCCCAGATCTGCAGCACCTGGACGCCGTGCCGGGTTTTAAACTTCTCTGCCATGGCGCGCGGAACGGCCGAGCCACCGATGACAAGCCGCTTCAGCTCGCCGGGCGTCTGGCCGGTGCGCTCGAGATGTTCGAGATACATGGTCCAGATCGTCGGTACGCCGCCCGAGAAGGTCACGCCTTCCGACACGATCAGCTCCTGCAAGCTTGCGCCGTCCATCAGCTCGCAAGGCAGCACCAGCTTTCAGCCATTGATCGGTGCCGCAAACGGCAGGCCCCAGGCCGTGGCATGAAACAGGGAAGAGCAGGGCATCACAACATCGAAAGCGGTGAACCCGAAAGCGCTGTTCAGACCCGAAGCCATGGCATGGAGCACCACGCCGCGATGGGAATAGACGACGCCTTTGGGGTCGCCTGTAGTGCCGGACGTGTAACAGAGGAATGCGCCGGCATTCTCGTCGATCACCGGCCATGCAAATCCGTCGGTTTCCGCTGCGAGGATCGTCTCGTAGCAGAGCGCCCCGACCTTACCAGACGCATGAACGGTCTCGTCGCTTAGCATGACGAAGGTTTTAACCGTCTTCATCTGGGGCGCGAGCCGCTCGACAAGCGTCAGGAAGGTCTTGTCGAATAGCAGGATCTTCGGCTCGGCGTGGTTTATGATGAAGACAATCTGCTCGTCGAAGAGACGCGGGTTCAAGGTGTTCAATACCGCACCGAGACCGGTCACGGCATAGAAGAGTTCGAAATGCCGGTGCGTGTTCCAGGCGAGCGAGGCAATGCGGTCTCCCGCTTTTGCACCCAGACGGACCAGCGCCGCGGCGGCACGCTCGACCCGCCTTAGTTCATTCCCATACGACGAACGCGCAATCGGCTCCTCGATCAGGCGCGAGACAACCTCCACGCCGCCATGCGCAGTCGCAGCGAACTTGAGGATGTCGATGATCTGCAGCGGCGCAGGCTGCATGAGACCGGGGAGAATCGTGTCAGGTTCGGGGATCAAGATCGCCCTCCATAGCGGGAATGGCAGTATCTAAATGGCGTGTTGTCCACTTTGTAAAGTTGGCCGCATTGCTTCGTCAGGATTAAGCCCCACGATTCTGTAAAAATACAAATACTTCAATTATTTATGAAATAAAAATGGTGCTGTATTAAATCCTCTTCTGGGCACCACTTTTTCTAATTTCTAAAGCTAAGCACACCCTATTGGGCGCAGATTGGGCACCCACACTTAGGATCTCTCCGGGATCGCTGGGATTGGAAAATCCCAGTGACTTATGCTGAACCAAACATCTGGACGCGCAACTGCGCGCCAGATGATGAGGTTACTTCTGCCACCTATTTCAAATGACCGTCAGGCATAGGTGCGACTTCAGTCAGTGTGTAGGAGAACAAAAGGTTGACGATTTTCCAGCCGTCCTCTGCCTTCACCAATTGCCAGCTTTCGGAGCCCCAGTTCTGAATCTGATCATTTGCTGTGAAGTTATAGCGAAACGTCACTGTCGCGAGCTGACCATCCGACACGATGGTTGGGGGACCGAAGTTTTCAGCCAGCCTTAGCGCTTTATACGCGGGGTCACCAATCAATTGGTGGGCACCTTGGTCCTCTAGCGCGCGAATCTCCTGTTTTGACATCTGGGCAATAAACTCTCGGGACTTGGGATGCCCAGTGGCCTTCCAATTTATCTGCCCATCATAAAACAATGCGGCCAGACCTTTGGAATCCTTAGCCCGGATTGCCGCATCAAAGCGCGACATCAAGGAGCGGATCTCTGCTTCCCCGATGCTTTGCTGGGCGATCGTCCCCTGTTGTGGCGCTTGTGCGGCAACAAGCTCAGGAGTGTTGATTAGGGTCGCTGCCAGAATGAGCGACACGATTAAATTTTTCATGGCAGTTTTTCCTCAGTTGGTCACAGTGTCAGGGTTGAAGCGATAGCGTCTTCTCAGGATAGTCGATCATAAACAGTGGGGAGTTGAGATGATCAATTCCAACGATGACGGCGGGGCGATACTTGCGGCTAGGCGTAAGGCCCGACGCACCTTTTACCATCACCCTCTGATCGAGCTGCGTCAGCTTGGTGCGCGCAACGGCATCGGGAAAAAGTGCAGATGCGCCTGCTGCGGTATCAACGATTAAGTCCATTGGAATGCGCTCGCTGCCGACTTCGCCTTGGACCACCGCCCACCCGCCATCGTGCGACGCGAGGTTTGGTTGGGCAGGGTTGGCAATCAAGACTGTCGGCATTGCCAGGTAAAAAGCGGTTGCCACTTGCCATCTCATGAAAAAGCTCCCATATTTTTAAAGAGTAATCAAATATTGTTTAACAGAAAGTTTTTGTCAATATGCAAGAATCACGTCCGTCAATCACGTCACTTGCAAGACCCATACGATGGGTGATCATCATTTTGGTAATCGCGTTGATCGCGACCCATCTCCTGGGCGCATTCAAGCCCAGCTTCGGCCCAGTTGAGATCATGGAAACCTATGAATTGAATGGCATTGGGTTCGGTGCGCGGACGCTTGGCGTGCTGGCCATCGTGCTGGGACTGATCCAGCTTGAGCGCATTTTGTATGTCCTGGAGCGCGGGGACCCCTTTGTCGCGGCAGTTGTCAAAGGCTTGCAACGCTTTGCCATTCTGGCCAGCTTGGGCTTTGTCTTGGTGATTGCTGCCCCGACGGTCTCAGCGCTAACAAGCCCAGGCGCTGGGCATGTCACCATCACGATCGAGATGCGTGACTTTGTTACTCTAGCAATTTGCCTTGTCTTCTTCGTCGTGGCCGCCCTTGTGGGTGAGGCCGTGCGGATCGCCGCTGAAAATAAAGAGTTTATTTAGCCGATGGGGATCATTATCCGCCTCGACGTGATGCTGGCCCGGCGGAAGGTGCGCTCGCGAGAGCTTGCTCAGCATGTCGGCATCACTGAAGCCAACCTTTCACTCCTGAAATCGGGCAAGGTGAGAGGCCTTCGGTTTGAAACCCTCGCTGCAATCTGCGACTATCTCGATTGCCAACCCGGTGATTTGCTTGAGTTTGTGCGGAAGGAAGAGGGAAAGCGCGACTAAAGCTATCCCGCATGCGAGCGCGCCGGAGGTCAAGCGGCCTTTGTCCAGTTGTTAATCCGCTTGCAGCCTTCATCGTGCCTCGGAAAGCTGTTCTTTTTACAAAATCGGCCTGAACATGAGCTAGGAATGGCGCTTAGTTGATGGGGCCCTCAGTGAGGGCGTCTGGTTAAGACCATGCCAAGTTTCACCTCCTGACATGAGATCGATCCCGCACTCGAAGCTCGGCTGGCTGACACCGAAGGCCTATGCCGCGCTCAACGGAACCAACGGCCGGGGCGCTGCGCTACGCCAAGGCTCCGCGCCCCGGCCTCTTGCCACACCAAGAAACAATGGGTGCACCTCATACTCCTTTGACCGATTTTTCGTTGTTTTCTCGATGGTTACGGAAGCCTTTGGACCGGCTTTGTGTAGCAAACGCGATTTATCAAACCCCAAAGGGGTAAATTATCAACCTTATCAATGCCTTGAAGTTTTATGGTGCCCAGAAGAGAACCCACATTGATATTTCTACCACATTTGCTGCCATATGGCTTTGTTTCATTGCGGAAACACGTTCTTTCGTCTACTATCTTGTCTTGGCCAATAAGTGCTGTTGAAGCTCTCATTCGCTGTGGTCATGCTATTTAAAAATATATAATAAAAATTTATTTCTATACTACTTCATGATCTAAAACATATGTCTCCATACCACAATATATGTGTATTTTATGCTTGAATGATTGTAAGGTCATTGTTGTAATCCGTTTGTCGGCATGAAATATTATTATGTTATATAGAAAACAACTAGAGACACAGACTGATAATCAGTATCCATCCGGCGAGGGCCACGGCGTGGCTTAGGGCGCTGGTTTCCAGTTCCAGGGTGCGAGTTCTTGGAGGCGTGAGGCTGGCCATGATGGCATATGGGTGAGCAGGTATGCGAGCCAGGCTTGGGGATCGATGTTATTGAGCTTGGCAGTGCCGATGAGGGTATAGATCAGGGCGGCGCGATCGCCTCCGGCTTGTGATCCTGCGAACAGCCAGGCTTTGCGGCCAAGGGCGGCGGGTCGCAGGGAGCGCTCTGCGGCATTGTTGCTGAGGCAGGCCCGGCCATCGGTGAGAAAGACGCTGAATGCGGCCTGTCGCTTGAGCATATAGTCCATGGCAGCGGCAACGGGTGCATGGCGGGATAGTTTTTGCCGCTGTTCGCCCATCCAGTCGAACAGGTTGGCGACCAGCAGGGCGGACTGGCTGGTGCGGGTGGCCAGACGTTCGTTGGCGGTTGCACCATTGATCTCGCGCTCGATGGCGAAGAGTTCGTCAATCTTCTTGACAGCTTGTGTGGCAAGGGGTGCAGCGGCCTGCACTGCTGACCCTGCCTTGCCCTTTACGGGCAGGCTGGCGATCTCGAAGAACTTGCGCCGGGCATGGGCCCAACAGGCCGCCTCGATGAACGGGGCCGGGCTTCGGGCTTGCTCGAACAGATGGTTATAGCCAGCAAAGGCATCGGCTTGGATGATGGCCCCACCCCGAGTGGTAGGATAGGCCTTCAGATGTGCCTTCGGGTGATCGCCGGAGCGGGTATCGGAGAACTTGAACAAAACGGCAGGCGGGTCAGCGCCCCCGAACGGTCGGTCATCGCGCACATAGGTCCAAAGGCGTGCGGTCTTTGTCTTGCCTTTATCGAGTAATGGGACTGGCGTGTCATCACCATGGATGCGACCAGCAGCCAAGACATGGGCCTCGATGAGGTTGGCCATGGGGGTAAGCGCGTGGGCACAGGCACCGACCTGATCTGCCAGCGTCGATAGCGCGATGGGCACACCCTCGCGGGCATAGCGCTCGGCTTGTCGGTTGAGTGGCACATGTTGGCCGTACTTCTCGTACAAGATCATCGCAAGAAGTGATGGGCCAGCGCGCCCTCGCGCAATCGCATGAAACGGGGCCGGGGCCTGGGAGAAGCCTTCGCACGCCCGGCAGGCAAAGCGCTCGCGCACATGCTGGACTACCTTCCACTGGCGCGGGATCACTTCGAGTGTCTCGGTGATGTCTTCGCCGACCTTGACCAGTCTGTCTGAGCCGCAGTGATCACAGGCGCAGGGGGCGGGCTCGACCACGCGTTCACGCGGCAGATGCTCTGGTAGAGGCGCACGCGCCGGCTTCTTGCGCTCAAAGCCTGCGACCTTAACCACGCCACCATCAATACTGGCATCAGCAGCTGCCTCCTCAGCGACGATCTCGGCCTCTGTGGCATCGCCAACCGCTTCGACTAGGGCCAGCTCAAGCTGGTCGATGATCTGGCGCGAGCGTTCGGCGCTGCGGCCATAGAGTTGATGGCGAAGCTTGGCGATCTCGAGTGCTTGGTGGGCGACCAGTTCCTTGAGGGCCAGAGCCTGTGCTGCCAGAGCGCGTTCAACAGCCAGCTCCGCCAGCAATCTGGCGATCTCGGCGCGCATCGCAGCTATGTCATCAGGGCGTTCCAACACCTCAGAAGAGAATCACGAAACGGTGTCAAACACCAGTAAAAACGGGCGTTTAGAGTGGGAAATAGCAGCCAGAAACAACAAATATCTATCCAGCCGCTGTGGGTCTCCACGTCTTCTGCGGATGACGCCAATCAATGCCCTCAAGCATATATCCAAGCTGGCCTGGCGAGATCATAACCACACCATCAGCCGGGCTCGGCCAGATGAACCGGCCCCGCTCCAGTCGCTTCACATATAAAGAGCAGCCCAGCCCGTCATACCACAGCACCTTCACACTGTGGCCAGCTCTGCCTCGAAACACGAACAGGTCTCCGCCATGGGGATCACGGCCTAATCCACCCTGTACCATGGTGGTCAGGCTGTTCATGCCCTTCCGCATATCGGTGACGCCAGACGCCAGCCATACCCGCACACCAGACGGAACAGGGATCATCGTAGATCCTCCAGCGTGGTGACCACTGCTGCCAGCGTGGCCGCATCAAAGCCCGGGTGAACCTCAACTCGCCGAGCTCCTGACACCACAATGACCAGTGGGGCACTTACCGGTGCTGGCGAGGGTTCACATAAACCCCCTTGGTCGCCAGTCGCGACTACCGGAACAAATGCCGCCGGCTCCGAAATCAGGCCAACCCCACCACCTTCACCACGAGCCTGCGCACGCCAAACGTAGATCTGGCTTGGATGGACCCCGTAACGGCGCGCAAGCTGAGTAATCACGGCCCCAGCCGCATAACTCTCTTCCACAACCGCCAGCTTGAAATCGTCAGAAAAGCGACGCCGACGACCCAGATCAACGACATCAAGTCGACCCCCATATCCCGCTGCTACCGTCTGTAACGTCTCCATACGCACAGTACCTAGCCCAGTTCATACCTCACCGGTATGTGGCCCTCGGCGAATGGATACGTTTGGGCGACAATATGGGCAGCCGCTTCAACCAAGTTGCTAACTCGGTCGGGACATCCCGCTAAGCTGAGGAAAGTCGCTTAACAGCGATTTTTGATACTCTAAAAGAGGCGGGACCTGCAGGTCCCGCCTTTTTCATTTCCTAGAAGTCGACTAGTGTTAGCCATCCCCTATAAGATAAAATTCATTCGGTGCCGATATAATATTTTTATAAAGAACATATAATGTCTGTATAAATAAAATGGACCAATATAATCTTGTTGTAATGTAGAAAGATTGATTTTAGTCTATATTTTACTTTAATTACTCACAGTTAGATAAAATTGTATCGATGTAACAAACCAAAAAACTCGACCTTAAACTTAAACTCCAAGCCAGTCTGAATGACTTCCACGCTCAATGGGCGTGCGACATGTACTAGTAAGGAGATCAAGAATGATCAGCGTAAATACGAATGAAGGGGCTATGGTAGCGCTTCAAACTTTGAACCGCACCAATAGCCAAATGGCAAAATCGCAAAACGCGATTGCCACAGGCCTCAAAATTGCTTCAGCAAAGGACAATGGCGCCTTGTTCGCTATCGCCAACAAAATGCGTTCCGACGTAGGTGCTTATGACCGCGTCCGTGAATCCGCAGATCGTGCAGCCTCCATTCTCGACACCGGCATTGCAGCGGGCGAAAGCATCATGGAATTGTTGAACGAAATGAAGGGCAAGGCTTTGGCCGGCACCCAAGCCGGTAACTCGGCTTCTGCTCAGTCCGCTTTGGCTGCCGACTTTGCCCAAATGCGCGACCAAATCACCAGCATCGTCGCGAACGCGTCGTTTGACGGTGCCAACATGATTGCGGGCACCCCAAGCAACGCGGTTTCACTAGGTGATGCCGCAGGTGGCAACACCATTACAATCAACGGTGCCAGCTTGGCCTTGGCCAGCACGACAATTCCTGTGCTGACAACTTCTGCACTCGACACAACCGCAAACGCTACGACGGCTTTGGGCTTTGTGAACACCTCAATCAACAACTTGGGTACCCAGCTGGCGACTTGGGGTGCTGGCGCGAAGCGTTTGGACGTTCACCGTACCTTTGTCGGCAAATTGCAAGACGCTTTGAACAACGGGATCGGGGCCATTGTTGACGCCGACCTCGCCAAAGAAAGCGCCAAGCTACAGGCTCTGCAAGTCAAGCAACAGCTGGGCGTTCAAGCTCTGTCGATTGCTAACTCTTCTTCGCAAACAGCGCTCTCGTTGTTCCGCTAAGACTAAACACAATCTAGCAGATCAATTGGGCCCAGATTCTAAGGATCTGGGCCTCTTTTGCGTGAATTGGTTAGACGCGACACACCAGAATTGACATGAGGTCTTTGGCCTTGATTGAAGCAACTTCCTAAAGAACCTGCGCGACTTAACCCTGTCGCGCAACAATCCAGTCACTCACTTCCCTGAGGTGGTGCCCCATGGCGGTGGGGGTGCAGCAATTGGCTGGCTTAGGTCAAACTCAAATCTTACATGCCGATTTGGCCGAGTGACTTCATAGATAAAGGTCTTGCCGGGATCAAACGCCAACGCCCAAATGTTCAAGGAAGAATTTGGACGTCCTGTTTTCTCAAACAATGCTTTTGAAAAAGCGTCCGCTGGAAATTCTTGGCGTATGGCAGAGCCAGATGTCGTGGTCTGGCCGCCATATTGGGTGATCTCATCCTCGCTTCCATCCTGATGCCGATGATCGTGCTTGAGCACCAAGCCATCATTGGACGATGTGCTAAGCCTCGTGATGACCCAGGTTCGAGAACGATCATCTTCAACATGAAGCGGGATCCTGATGGTGTCGGCTGTGCACGTACGCACGTGCATGATCATCGCCTTGCCCTTTAAATCCGCATCATTTGGATGATCGGTAACCATTCTCCCCGCGAAGGCCTGGCCACATAGTTGCGACAGACTTTGAAAGAAACGATCCTGATCCGTGCGTATCGGATCATCTTTAAACGGGGTCGCACAAGATCCTAAAAGGGCACCAAACGCTAGTATGGACAAGATCAGTCGCATTTATTCAACACCTTGAACAGAGGATTCCCAACAAACGTCAGCTTAGTGCCTTAGTCGATGCCATTATGTTTAGCCTGAGGATAGCACGATCCAAAGAGTCACTTCGCAGCCCGCATACGGTAGCCAAGGCCGGTCTCTGTTAGCAAGAGTTTGGGCCGTACCGGATCTGTTTCAATTTTGTGCCGAAGTTGGCCCATAAGCACGCGCACCGCTTGTGCGTCCGATTTATGATCGCCGCCCCAAACACCTTCAAGCACTTGTTTGTGCGTCACAATCTGCCCTGCATGGGTCGCCATGAGCTTGAGCAATTGATATTCCCTTTGGGTGAGTTGGACAAGCTCGCCGCGAAGGGTGACCGCGCGCTGGGCAAAGTCGATGACCAAATCATCAAATCTAGTTGGCCCCGTGCCCTCCTCTGAACGCCGTGCATTGTGGCGTAGGGCAACCCGTAGTCTCGCCAGCAACTCGCGCAGATCAAACGGCTTGTTGACATAATCATCGGCACCCGCGTCCAGCGCCTCAATTTTTGCGTCTAGGCCCTCGCGCGCGGTGATGATCAGAATGGGAACCACCGACCATTCGCGGATCCGCCGGATGACTTCCACCCCATCAACATCCGGCAGGCCTAAATCAAGCAGAACGCAATCCACCATCTCGTTGGCTACCAAATTGAGAGCCTCTAATCCGGTCTCGCCAAACCGCACATAGTACCCGACCGCACGCAAAGCAGGCTCGAGTGTTCGCAATATCTCGACCTCGTCGTCGACGATCAAAATCCGTTCAGGCTGTTGCATTGCGATACTTTACCAAAGACATAGGAAGCTCAATCAGAAAGCATGCTCCCGGGGTGGCATCAGGCTTTTCCGTCGCTATGACGGTCCCGCCAATTGCTTGAATGAATCCGCGGGCAATTGATAGGCCTAGGCCCAAGCCTGTTCTCGATTTCGATGGTTGCTCGGCTCTGGTCCACCGACGAAACATCTGCTCTCGCAGGTCTAGCGGAATTCCTGGCCCACAATCGGAGATTTGGATCCTAAACTGACTGCCAGCCAATACCGCCAGTCTGACTGGCTGACCCGGCGGCGAATAGTCCAGACAATTCTCAATGATGTTGTGAAGCGCCTGATCGAGGAGAACAGGGTCGCAGTAAACTTCCATGTCTGCGCCGCTTCCGTCCCAAAAGATGCCGGTTCGATGGTTGGGTGGCTCGAAAGTATCCAGAACCCCGGAAAACAAGTCATGAATATCCACCCATTGCATTTGCACACTAACTGGACCGCTATCAATTTGGGCTGCGGTTAGAAGTTTAGAGGTAAAACGCGAAAGGCGCTCTGCTCCAATTCGGATCGACCGCGCCAGGTCAACTCTGTCCTCGGAAGCCAAAGAACTGTGCAGGTCTTCTAATGTGGCTGCGGAAGCGATAATCGAGGACAGGGGCGTCCTGAAGTCATGTGCGACGGAATTGATGATTGTCGCGCGAAGGGACTCCGCCGCCTCAGACACTTTAGCATCTTCGAGGTCCAATTGAAGCTGAATCCGCGATAGAGCATTTTCAGCCAGCTTAGCCAGCATGGCGAGTGACCTGTGTGTGCTGGGCGAAATCACTTTAGGGTTTGGCGCATGAATGAATTTGATGAATTTAGGGGCACGTATCTCCACCCAAATTGTGCCTATGCTGCCTGACTTGGACCTTGTAACGATGAAGACGGGGTCATCAAGAGACGCATCATCGGACCGCTGCGGCGGCTTATTTGAATCATCCGCAATCTGCCAATCAAGAGGCAAAATGCCCTTTGCTGTCTGCAATACGATTTCAAGAACGATATGAGAGTCCTTCGAGCCCAAAGCCTGACATGCCGCTTCAAACAGGGCTTCTAACTGCCTTGCTTTGTCGATAGCTCTTTGCCCTTTGTCGCGGGCCTCACCGGCAAAGTGACTGGTTGTCACGGCTACCAGCAAAAAGATGATCAATGGAATATAGTCGTCTGGGGATACCAGCCTCAATGTGAAACGCGGATGAACGAGGAAGAAGTCGAGCAGCACGAATGAAATCAGGGCGGCTATAAAGCCCGTCCGACCCCCGCCCTGAGATGCAGCCAGAATAACTCCAATCAACAGGATCGGAAATACATCAGTCAGAACACCCAGTTCGATCAGCAAGAAAGCAACAAGTGCGAGACCAATCGGCACGCCAATTGTCAAACCCACTTCTCTCAAAGAGGTTTGGATCAACCCGCTTGCGAGCGTGAGTGGATTGTTCAAAGATATCCTCGTTTCAGTGGGGTATTTGGCTATGGCGAAGGGGGTTGTAAGCTCCGACAAACAAGGATTCCCTGCTTTACCGAGCTTTTGCTGAGTATAATCGTGACCTGACCCGTAGAAGGGCGTCAAGCTAAATGCATATTATAATAGCAATATAAAGACGGTTAAATGGCTAGTATTTGAGGGTATTTCCACCATTCTTCATTTATTCTCATATCCTTAAATTTTGAATTTGACCATTTGGCATTTCGGATTGAGTTAAGAGGTGAATGCGGAGGCAACACCAACAGGGTGCTTGAGCGTGTTCAGTTGGGTATCAAATAGGCGGAAATAGGCCTTCAAATGAGTGCCGCCCCGGTCACTTTCACCCGAGATTGAGATATCGCACAGCCCAATTTACCAAGACCTCTACTTCCCCTTTGCCTTGCACTTGGCATGACATCTTAGTGAAAGCACCTCTAATACCAAGCTGCATTGATCATAACCCATGTGCCCATTTGCGCCGACCAATGGTCATGATGTGCCATGGCTGATCGATGAGCTTGTTCCATGCCTCGCAGCAATGGTCGACGATGTTGTCGTAGGAGGTGAAGACGCGGTTG
>JAJTGP010000179.1 GCA_021299265.1 Hyphomonadaceae bacterium
CACCACGGTGCCCAGATATTGCCGCACAAGGTCTGGATACTCCTTGATGGCCTCGGACATAGAGCAGAAAATCACGCCCGATTTGGCCAATTCTTCGCGGAAGGTGGTGGCCACCGACACGCTATCAAAAACCGCGTCGACTGCGATGCGCGGTGCCCCTTTAACGCCGGCCAGAACCTCTTGCTCCCGCAACGGGATGCCGAGCTTCTTGTAAGTCTCCAAAATCTCGGGATCGAGGTCATCGAGGCTATTGAGCTCGATCTTGGCTTTTGGCGCGGCGTAATAATAGGAATCCTGGAAGTCGATGGTGGGATAATTGACCATGGCCCAGCTAGGTTCTTGCATGGTCAGCCACCGCTCATAGGCCGCCAAACGCCACTCCAGCATCCATTCTGGCTCGCCCTTTTTGGCCGAGATATAGCGCACAATATCGGTATTCAGACCCTTGGGGGCCATTTCCATTTCGATATCGGTAATAAAGCCATGCTCGTAATCGGCAATGCTTTCAACGGTTTCGATGGTTTCTTTTACTGCGGGCATTGGATAAAGGTGCCTTTCAGGCTGCTTGATTAGAAAGCGTGCGGCCTGCACGGGTTGCGGCTTGTAGATACAGTTCAGCCAAGCGCGCGCCGTCTTCGATACGGCTAGACCAGCCGAAACTGGCGCGAATGGACGAGGCTGCGGCGGTATCGCTATAGCCGCAGGCTTTCAGAACACGGGACATTTTGACTTTGCCAGACGAACAAGCAGAGCCAGCAGAAACCGCCGCTCCCGCTAAGTCCATCGCCATCACTTGGCGCGCACCTTCCCAGCCATCAGCCAGCACGCAAGACGTATTGGTGAGCCTTCGGACATGGTGGCTAACAAAGTCGACGTCTGCCAGAGCGCCCGCCAAGGCCAACTCAAAGGCGTGGCGGGTTTGGGAGGTCAGATCCTGATAAGCCAGCACGGCATCATCTTGGCATGCAACAGCGGCGGCAGCAGCAAAGCCGGCAATGGCGGCAACATTTTCTGTCCCACTGCGTGCACCGCGCTCCTGCCCACCCCCGGCACGGGCGTTGAAAACGTCGATACCTGGTGCTGCGACCAAGGCACCTGCCCCCATGGGGCCGCCAATCTTGTGGGAGGACACGACCAGCCAGTCTGCTAGGCCGGCAAACTGCGCCACCGAGACCTTGCCTAAGAGCTGGACGGCGTCACATAAAAGTGCCCCTCCGGCCGCGCGGACACGGGTGGAAATTAGATTAAGTGGTTGGATGGTGCCCGTCTCATTATTGGCACCTTGCGCAATCACCAACGGTTGACCGGCCTGGCATTCCAATTGCTGACCAAGCCATTCAACATCGAGAAGGGCACCCTTATTGACGGGGATTAGCTGTGCCTCGGGCCACAATTTGACGGCATAAGACCACACAGCATCATGCTCTACGGAAGAAACATATACTGGGCCAAAGCCCAAGGCCTTGGCACTTTCCATCGCAAGGTGCAGCGCCTCGGTCGCGCCACTGGTAAAGGTCACCGCATCAGCTGCACATTCTAAGGCCTGGGCAAGGCTCTCGCGCGCATCCTCGAGAGCGCGCTTCGCTGCCCTGCCCTCGCCGTGCACAGAAGAGGGATTGCCGCCAAGGTCCATCATACGCAGCTTCGCTTCCCGCGCTTCGGGTCGAAGCGGCGAGGTGGCATTATGATCTGCGTACAGCCGATCCATTATTCAGCAGCCGCCCGATTATAGCGCGCAATCTCGTCGGCCTTGCCGGGCAATTGACGGGCTAAAACATCGGCCAAAGTCACCGCGCCCAAGAATTGGCTGATATGGCGCGAGAGTTCGTCCCACAAATCATGCGTCATGCAGCGACGATTGCCACTGAGACAGCCAGCCCGTGTATGGGCATCGCAGCGGGTCACTTTCAAAGGCTCTTCAACGGCCTGCATAATCGCGCCAATCGAGATTTCCTCTGGTGAAGCCGACAATCGATAACCGCCACCCGGTCCACGTGCACTTTCCACTAGCCCACGACGACGCAGACGGGCGAATAATTGTTCCAGATAGGATTGGCTGATTTCCTGCCGCTCAGCAATTTCGCCCAGATTGACAGATCGCGCTGATGAACCCGTTTCAGGGCTATTGAGCGCCAAATCCACCATTGCCATCACGGCGTAACGTCCCTTGGTCGACAATTCCATTGCGGCAGTCCTTTCGGCGCTTTTTGGACACTTTGCAGCGCCATTGCGGAAAAACTTGGCTTTTTGATACAGGCCTATGATACGAGCCCGTTCCGGTCCTTTACTGGACCTAGTATTCCCGACCCCGTAGGTCAAGAATTAAACTGAGCATCATGGCCGAACTTATCCTTACTGGCGCCGCTGGGCGTCTCGAAGCCCGATACAATCAAGCTGAATCGGAAAATGCACCGATCGCTTTGATCCTTCACAACCACCCAAAAGCTGGCGGGTCGATGCAAGACCGCGTCACCGTCATGCTGCACAAATTATTTGTCGAGCGTGGCTTCTCCACGTTGCGCTTCAATTTCCGTGGCGTCGGCCGCAGCCAAGGCAATTTTGACAATGGCCAAGGCGAATTATCCGATGCGGCAAGCGCGCTGGATTGGCTGCAAGGCCAGAACCCAGTCGCCCCAGTCACTTGGGTTGCTGGCTATTCCTTTGGCTCTTACATCGCGCTGCAACTTCTGATGCGCCGCCCTGAGATCGACGGCTTTATCACGGTGGCCACGCCTGCCAACCATTATGATTTGTCGTTCTTGGCCCCCTGCCCATCCTCGGGCATGATGTTCTACGGGTCCAACGATCAAGTCTCCCCACCGGCTGACCTTGAACGCTCTGCTTCCAAGATCCGCACACAAAAGGGCGAATTGGTTGAGTGGGAGCAGATTGAAGGCGCGGATCATTTCTACCGTAATGAACTGGATATCTTGCGGGATCGCGCCGCCGTTTATCTCGACCGCCGCTTGGCAGAGCCGCGCAAGATCGCGCCACCGCCGCGCCGCTAAACGCAGCCCTATTATCTGATAAGAGACCTGAGCGCCCAGCACTCAGGTCTTTATTCTTCATGGTCCAGAAGCAGCGGTTCGCTGGCTTGTACGGCTGCCCCGGGGTCGGCCGCATCTTTGGCCCAAGGACCGCGCCTCGGCGGGGCAGGGTAAAAATAAAGCCGCCACCCGTTGCGCATCAGCAGCGCACCGGTGGGAATGTCGCCGCGCCCAAAGACGTGAGACTGACCATCAAAGCCGATCGTCAGCACGCCGCGCCCGCGACCCGCATAAACATAGCGGCCTTCCCAATCGCCTTCACCCAGCGTGCATCCTCGCGCAAGCCGATGTTCGCCTTCGGGCAACAGGCGCGCGACGTCCCCTTGGCTGAGGCCCGCTTTATCGAGAAGGCGCGTCGCATCAAATCGCCCGCCTGACGTGCGGCATAGGCTGGCGGCTTGCCCATGTGGCGTTGCCAAGATCGCCCGCCCTTCTGGGCCGATCCACGCAACCGGCTTGGGACTGAAAGCCCAGATTGCCAACCCAGCCGTGATCGCGACAATCGCCAAAAGCCGTAACCAAGATCGCCAGAGCGTCAGCCAAAGGATTGCGACGATCAGGATTAAGGGGGCTGTCGAACTGGTCCAAGAGACACTCGCACTCGCCCCGGGCAGGGCTGCAATCCAATGCGCGATCTTGAGCGTAACGCTCAAGCCCGAGGCGGCTGCCTGCCACGCCCAATCATCTAGCCCGAAAGGCGCAAGGCTTGCAGCCAAGGCTGAAAATGGCGCGACCCAGAAATCCAAGATCGGGGCCGCCAACAAGTTCGCAGGCAGTGACCAGATCGACACCCGTCCAAAGGTAGCTGCTGAAATTGGGGCCGTGGCAAGGCCTGCCACGACGCTGGTTGCGGCTGCCCCGCCCAGCCATATCGCAGCCCGCTGCAGCGGACCAATCTCTGGCGCGCCTTCTTGCCGCCGCTCCCAGATTTCCCAGAGGGCGACCAAGGCGGCCGTGGCCAAGAAGCTCATTTGGAAGCCAGGATCAATGGCGCTCTCGGGTAGAGCAACCAAGACACAGATTGCGGCGATGGCCAGGCCGCGCATGGAGATGGCCTTGCGGTTCAACAAGATCGCGCCAAAGGCAATGGCTGACATGATAAAGGCCCGCACAGCTGGGGCCTCTGCCCCGGTGAACACACAATAAGCTCCGGTACCACATAGCGCGATGACTGCAGCAATCTTGCGCGCGTCAAGTCTTAGCGAAAGTGCGGGCACCAAAGCCGCGAGCTTCCAGATCACCAAATAAATTAGCCCGCCCAGTAAGCCGACATGCAGGCCAGAGACTGAGATGACATGGGACAGGCCAGACGCCTGCAAGGCTTCCACATCTGCTTCACTCAGCCAAGCACGGTCGCCTGTGGTGACTGCTGCGAGAAATCCACCGCCATCACTGTCTGTTGCCTCGACAATTGAGCGGGCGGCTTGGGCGCGCCAAAGCGCCAACCGAAATTGAATGGATTGGGTCAGAGCCGGGGATGCTTCAATCACGGCGCAGGGCCGAAGCGCATAGCCAACCCCGCCCAATCCTTGGAACCAAGCCCGGCGTGCATGATCATAAGCGCCGGGTACAACAGGTCCCGGAGGTGGCCTCAAAATCGCTTGGCACCTGACTTTCTGGCCGGGCTTTGGCGGCTCGTCTTGGGCGAGTGCCACGCGAACCGATTTGGGCTGAGCTTCCAAGCGCGTGTGCGACAGCGTTTCGACCACAATCTTGGCGCGCCAAGTTCCGCGCTGGGTGCGGTCAATTTGCTCTACATAGCCTGTCACAAGATAAGGCGTTTTGACATCGGAGACTCGCGGCGCTTTCGCCGCTTCTGCCCGCAACAGGCCCGACGCGCCCCCACCCAAAGACGCGGCGGCGAAAAGACTGAGAAGGCCCAGCGCGTAAACTGCTTTGGCACGGCTTTGGTCAGAGCTACGCTGCGCCATCAAGCTACAGCTGAGCCAAATGCTCAGTGCCAGACATGTCAGGATCACCCAAACAAGAGCGGGATCGTCTGCACGCACCGAACAAGTTGCCCCCGCCCCAAAGGCAAAGCCGACCGGCAGCCACAAAACCAGTCGATCGCGGTCATGATCGCGGATTTCCTGTAACCGATCCTGCATCCAAGTGCGTAGATCACTTTCACCTTCACGGTGGCGTGTTATGAGGCGGCGGAGGCCAAGTTCATTGGCCTGTTCCGTCCGTTGATTTGCCTCTTTTTCAGAAGCCCCAGCCATCATGCATGCTCCTACCGAAACGACAGTCCACACACACGAAGCCACAGGCCGGGATGTTGTGACGCGGTTTGCGCCTTCGCCGACGGGCTACCTCCATATTGGAGGGGCAAGAACGGCATTATTCAACTGGCTTTACGCACGAAAAGCAGGTGGCAAATATCTTTTGCGAATTGAGGATACTGATCGCGAGCGTTCGACCGACGCGGCGGTACAAGCGATTCTCGATGGCCTGGCTTGGTTGGGCTTGGAAGCCGACGGCCCACCCTTATTTCAATTCGCCCGTGCCGGTCGCCACAAGGAAGCCGCTGAAAGCCTTGTTGCCGCTGGCAAAGCGTACCGTTGCTATTTGAGCGGCGAAGAAGAGACAGCCCTCAAGGAAGCGGCAAGAGCCAAAGGCCTCGCCTTCCGTTCGCCTTGGCGCAATGCCGATTCTGGTACCCCGCCAGCGGGTGCCCCCTTCGTGACCCGTCTGCGCGCACCGAGCGAGAATGAGTTCATTCGCGTGCACGATAAGGTGCAGGGCGTTGTGACGACCGCCGGGCGCGAGATTGACGATTTCATCCTGCTCCGCTCTGACCAGACGCCAACCTATATGCTGGCCGTAGTGGTGGATGATCATGATATGGGCGTCACCCATGTGATCCGAGGCGATGACCATCTGACCAATGCCGCACGTCAGACTGCCCTGATCCACGCCTTTGGCTGGCAAGTCCCAACCTATGCGCACATCCCTTTGATCCATGGCGATGATGGCAAGAAATTGTCGAAGCGCCATGGCGCATTGGGCGTCGAGGAATATCGCGACATGGGCTATTTGCCCGAAGCCATGCGCGCCTATTTGTTGCGCCTTGGCTGGTCCAAGGGTGATTTGGACATTGTCAGCACCGAAGAAGCCTTGGAGCTGTTCGGCCTTGAAGGCCTCGGCAAAAGCCCCTCGCGCTTAGACTTTGCCAAAATGGGCAGCGTGAACGCCCATTTCATGCGCTTGGCCGATGACCAGCGCTTGGTGACACTCATGCGGGAGCACGCCGCGCGCGCGGGCCAGCCAGAGATTGCCAAGTCAGACGCCGAACTCGCCGCTGCCGTGGCGTATCTGAAAGACCGGGCCAAGACTTTGCCGGAGCTTTACGACCAGTTTGGCTTTATCCTCGCGCAGCGGCCATTGCCGCGAGATGAAAAGACACAAAAGACACTGCCTGAAGAAGCGGTCGCACGCCTTGGCCGCCTGCAGCCGATCTTGGCAAATGTCGAGACTTGGCAGCATACAGAGATCAAAGCGGCACTGGATAAGTTTGCTGAAGCCGAAGGCATTGGCTTTGGCAAAATCGGTCCACCCTTGCGCGCTGCACTGACGGGTGGCCTTCCGGCACCAGATTTGGCAATCGCCTTAGAGCTATTAGGCAGAGATGAAAGCTTAGCGCGTCTTGGAGACGTGATGTAAACTTCTGTCGTGGAAACTGTGGTTACGAGCAAAACACAAGAGGGCATGAATATGGAAAGCAAAGCAGAACCAAAGGGTACCGCTAAACTTGATTTCGAAGGCAAGATGATTGACTTGCCAATTTATGGCGGCGCGACCGGCCCTGATGTGATCGATATCCGTAAACTCTATGCAGAGACGGGTGCTTTTACTTACGACCCAGGTTTCACCTCGACCGCTTCGTGCGAAAGCCAGATCACCTTCATCGATGGCGACGAAGGTATCTTGCTGCATCGCGGCTATCCGATCGATCAATTGGCAGAGCGGTCTAACTTCCTCGAAGTGGCCTATTTGTTGTTAGAAGGGCATCTGCCGAACCAAGGCGAGTTTGATAAGTTCAAGCACGACATCACCTATCACACGATGTTGCACGCCCAGTTCGACCGCTTCTTTGAAGGCTTCCGCCGTGACGCGCACCCGATGGCCGTTATGGTTGGCACTGTGGGGGCCTTGTCGGCCTTTTACCACGACAGCTTGAACATTGATGATCCGATCCAACGCAAGATCACCCAGCACCGCTTGATCGCCAAGATCCCAACCATCGCTGCACGCGCTTACAAATATTGGCTCGGCCAACCATTTGTGACCCCGCGCAATGAATTGAGCTATGCGGCAAACTTCCTGCGCATGTGCTTTGCCGTGCCGGCTGAAGACTATGTCGTGAACCCCGTGCTCGCTAAAGCGATGGAAAAAATCTTCATCCTGCACGCCGATCACGAGCAAAACGCCTCGACCTCAACCGTCCGCTTGGCAGGTTCTTCGGGGGCCAACCCATTTGCCTGTATTGCAGCCGGTATCGCCTGCTTGTGGGGCCCTGCCCATGGTGGTGCCAACGAAGCGGCCTTGAACATGCTGAAAGAAATTGGCCATGTGGACAATATCCCAGCCTTCGTTGCGCAAGTGAAAGACAAAAATTCTAGCGTGCGTCTGATGGGCTTTGGCCACCGCGTGTACAAAAACTACGACCCCCGCGCGAAAGTGATGCAGCAAGCCTGCCACGAAGTGCTGGCCGAAGTTGGCGTGAAGGACGATCCGCTGTTGAAGGTCGCGATGGAGCTTGAAAAGATTGCGCTGAATGATGAGTATTTCGTCAGCCGCAAGCTCTATCCAAACATCGATTTCTATTCGGGCATCACGTTGAAGGCGATGGGCTTCCCGGTTGAAATGTTCACCGTGCTGTTCGCTCTGGCCCGCACCACGGGCTGGATCGCTCAGTGGGACGAAATGAACAGCGATCCTGCCCAAAAAATCGGTCGCCCCCGTCAGCTCTATACCGGTGCTACACAACGCGATTACGTGCCCATCATCAATCGCTAAGCATACCAACAATCTGATTGAACGCGCGGGCCAAAAGCTCGCGCGTTTTTGTTTGCGCGCGACGCTTCTGATTGACAGAGTCAAATTGCTGCCTAGAGTAGTGGGGTAGATTTTTCTGCTTCTGGAGCCGATGTTGCAAAACCCTGTGATTTCCGTCTGTGCGCTGCTGCTTGCAAGCGTCGTCCCAACATTTTCCGAAGCCCAAAGTCAGCGGCCTATGATGCCGCATTGGGAGGACTACATTCGATCGGCCAGCGCAATTGCCCGGCCGACCAAGCTTGATAAAGATAAACTCAATCAAGACTTGGAGAAGCAGGGCCTCTGTGCCGCTGCGGCAGTTAAGAACTTGCCAGCATCTGAAGCCGATGGCCGCGCGATGAAGTTGATAGCGGCTTATGACGGTGATTGCAGCACCGGTGTTGGCGCAATTGCCATGACCGTTTGGAAACAGTCAGGCAATGGAGTTTGGGAGCAACATAATCGGTGGGTGACCGCTGGCGCAGAAGTTAATCTTGTGATTCTGCCGAAAGAGTTTGCCCCTCAAGTGGATCAAATTGGTCGGTTTGAGTCTGCCTTTCAACTTAACCCGTTCCACGCTTCAAAACTTCCAGCTTGGACATCTGGGAAAATCATGCCCAACTTGGCTGCTGGACTGGAGTGGCGGGGCGGGATGGAGCGCGACCTCTATGAAGCGGTACGCGGCGGCGATTATCAAATATTCTGCGCTTACCTCTATACAATGGCCTGCTTCGCAGATCTTCCTGGACGCAACACAAGCCAGACTCCAATCCTAATGACCCGCGGCTATGCGGACATGTATGAAGCCAAAACGCCACACGCAGCCTTGGATGTCCTACTAGGTAAAACGCCTAGCCTCACACCTAGCCAAGTGGCTGCAAAACAAAGGGCCGTGGAAGAAATGGTAGAAGAGGCGGCGCGAGATGCTGTGTCGGCCGCGATCAACCAAGTGGGGTTGCTAGAAGACCCCACCGCAGCCAAAAAGGCGGCTCCTCAAGCAACAACCCCTCCACCACCCAAAAAGCGCTAGCCCGCATGTTTGCGTGCATGTAATCAAAACCAGCCTGCGGGTTGCTTCAAACACTAGCACCACACGTAAAGTTCGCCTAAAGTGACACGCATGCTTGATCATCTCAAATCTTTTGGCGAAGGTGCCGCGCAAGTTCATTATGGGACGCCAGAGCTTACCATTCTGCGGCCCGGCAAATTTGTGCGCTGTGCGGTGACGGGGAAACCGATCACGCTTGAGGATTTACGCTATTGGTCAGTCGAACTGCAGGAAGCCTATGTGGATGCAGCAGCAGCGACGACGCGCTGGAAGCAAATATACAAGCGCGCCTGAATTTCTCGACCAATCTCGCCAGGCGAACCCTTGTTTTTTGCGGCCTATTTGGCCTAACAGGCTTAAGCAGCGGGTGTGACCGCGCCTTCGCTCGTTCGCCTGAATCCCAGCATTCACCCCTTCCCTTTAGCTTTAGCGGCACCCCGCAACAATCAGATCTGGTCATTGGCACCACGGTGCCCGGTGCCCAAATTGATGCCAGTGGCATTACGACCAATGCCGATAGCGATGGTCGCTTTGTCATGGGCTTTGATCGCGACGCCCCGTCGCAGGCCCTGATCACCATCTCCCACGGCGCAACCATCGCCCGGTTCGGCCTTGATGTTGAGCCACGTGCCTATCCAGTCACCAGCGTTAGCGGCCTACCCTCTGCCACCATCGACCCCCCTGCTGAGGCCTTAGCCCGGATTGAGGCCGATGCAGCGCTCAAACGGCAAGCCTTTGACAGCAACAACCCCATTGCCCGCGGCTTTGAAGAAACCTTCCGCTGGCCCTTAGACGACGTGCGGATCACCAGCCCTTGGGGTGCTACGCGCATGCTGAACGGGAAAAGCCAAAGGCCACATTTCGGCATTGACCTTGGTGCGCCCCGAGGCACGCCCATTTATGCCCCTGCCAGCGGCTTTGTCGTGCTGGCAGAGCCTGACATGCATTTTGAAGGCGGCATGGTGGCCATTGATCACGGCCAGGGCCTGATCACCACCTATTTGCATCAAAGTGCCCTAGCGGTGGAGGTGGGACAACGTGTCACACCGGGCACCTTGATAGGCTATGTCGGCTCAAAGGGCCGTGCCACCGGCCCGCATTTATGCTGGCGAATGCGCTGGCGTGGCCGGAATCTGGACCCGAGCTTACGGGTTAGATCCGCCTGATCTCTTGGCCTTGCAACATCATTGTTGAGTGCCAATCGGGCTGGACATTTTGCGCCAGCCTGCCTAGCGACAGGCCATGCATCGCACCTCTGCTCCTCTGTCGTGGCTGAAGAAACTCCATCTGTTGGTGGGGCTGCTGGCGATTGCAATCAAGGTCGCCATCCCCGTCGGCTATATGGTGGCACCCCAAGCCCTAGCGGCTGGCCTCACGCCCATCGTGCTGTGTACGTCTAATGGCAATGTTACGGCCTTTATGGATGAGGGTGGACAGATTGTTACCCACGGCGAGGAAGCCCTCGCCAACGACCATCAGGGCCTGCCGTCGGACCATGAAGGCTCTAAGTGCGCTTTTGCCGGCCAAGGGGTGACATTGGCCGCTCCGCAAGCGGCCAGCATGGCGGTGCTGTTTGAGGACGTTGTCTCGGTTGCCACGCTTCAACAAAGCTTTGTCGCCCCGGGCTTAGGCCTTGCCGCCCCACCCCCGCCCAAGACGGGGCCACCTATCCAAGTTTGAGATCACTTAAGCCGCGCTGATGGTTCCCCATCGGCTTGCCTAATCCTCGACTTGGAAACCTAGTATGACCTCCGTTAAAAAAGCGCCCCGTGCGCGCAATATGCTCTTCTTGCAGGCCCTGTTGGCGGCAACTTCTCTGTCTGCCCCCAGCGCACTCTTAGCCCAGAATTCTCCGGCCTCAGATTCTGAAAAGCCAACCGAAACCATCATCGTAGTCGGTCAACGAGATACCCCCATAACAGTCGTGCCGCGAGGCTTGTCTGTCTCGCTCGGCAAGGCGGACTTTGAAGCCGTCAATGCTATCAATGTCGAAGACTTGATGAAATATGCGCCGAACTTCTTTGTCCGCAAACGCTTTGCGGGCGATGATAATGCGGTAGTGGCCCTGCGCGGGGCCAATACAGTCCAAAGCGCACGGACCATTGTGATGGTCGATGGCTTTCTGGTCTCCAACTTCCTTGGCAATTCCTTCTCGTTCTCACCTAAGTGGAATGTGGTTGGCCCAGCCGATGTGCGCCAGTTCGACATCGTCTATGGGCCCTATTCAGCGCGTTATGGCGGCAATTCGATGGGGGGCGTGGTCTCAGTCACCACTGAGGAGCCCAAGAAGACCGGGGCCTATCTCAACGTCCAAACCATGATGATGCCATTTGAGGAGTATGGCTTTGACGAGACCTTCACAGGCTATAGTGTTGAGGGCGGTGGCACTTATGTGGCGAAAGACGGCAAGCTGCGGCTTCGCGCTGGCTTCCGTCGGTTCGACAATGTCGGCCAGTCCATGACATACAATCTCCTGACCCCCGCAACCGGCACAGCTGCGGCAACGACAGTTACCGGGGCCTTTGTGGACCCAGAGCTTGCAACGCCCGTTTTTGGCGCAGCCTCGCCGGTTGACGTCGTCCAAAATCAAGCCCGCCTTCGAGTTGCCTATGACTTTGCACCGGGCTGGACGGCGGATGCCATGCTGTTTGGCTGGACGACAGACCAAACCTTGCGCGACACCCGCAGCTTCTTGAAAGATGCCAATGGGGCCCCTGTCGGGCAAGGCCGCGTACGCTTTAACAACCAAGTTTGGAATGCTACGGGCCTTACCTTCTCAGAATTTGAACGCACCGAATATCTTGCTGGCCTGAAGCTTACGGGTGCTTTGGCGGGGTGGGATATCCGCACCAATCTCTCGCGTTATTGGATGCCGATTTGGAATACCAAGACCTCGCGCGACTATTTGACGGGCCAGTCAAATGGTGCGGGCACGTATCAAGTGCAGGACAATCCCGGCTGGTATGCTGCTGACATCACGTTTGACCAGAGCTTTGGCAATCACAATGTCGGCTTTGGCCTCAATGCCAATCGCTATGAGACGGCGCAGAACACCTTCAACGTCACCAATTGGAGCGCGGCGACGGGGCGGACCTTTGCGTCCTCAACCGCTGGCAAGACGGAGTCGCTTGGGCTGTGGGTCGAGGATGCTATTGATCTAACCGACACAGTCACCCTCACACTTGGCGGCCGTTATGACCGTTGGCGTGCTTTTGACGGCTCAATTGCGCGCCAGTCTGGTACCATTCTGCTTGCTGACACCTATCCAACCCGGACAGACAGTGCTTTCAGCCCAAAAGCTTCGATCCAGGCTGAAGTCACCGAGGGCATCGTGGTGCAACTTTCGCTCGGTAGCGCGACCCGCTTCCCGACTGTGGGTGAGTTGTTCCAAGGCCGAATTGACGACATCACGCGTGAGATCGACCCACAAAGCTTTGATCCCAATCTGCGGCCTGAACGCTCCACTGACATCACCTTGATGGGGCGAGGCAAGATTGGTCCTGTGCAGATTACCGCGAGTGCTTTCTACCAAGATATTGAAGATGCCATTTTCTCCTTCAGTGGCCTCAATCAATTCGGGACAGTCGTTTCTAGCTTCAAGAATGTTGATCTGGTCACGCAATCTGGCGTGGAGCTTATCTTTGAGGCCAAGGACCTTTGGATCAATGGGCTCGATCTGAACGCGAGCGTTAGCAAGATGGACGCCACGACGGTTCGAAATCTGTCCAATCCTGAGACTGTCGGAAACCGCTTCCCGCGTATCCCAGAATGGCGGTCGAGCGGCAATTTGCGCTACAAATTGAGCCCGAAACTGCGCGCCTCATTAGGTTGGCGGCAGGCTACGACGCCAACCTCCGATTTGTTTGGCCGCGAAGGCAGCGTCTATGGGTTCCAGACCGAGTATTTCTTTGTCGATACGCGTCTAACCTATGACATGAATGACAAGGTCCAACTCAATTTAGGCGTGGACAATCTCAATAATGACCAAGCCTATGTCTCGCACCCCCTGCCACAACGAACCTTTGTGTTCGACGTGAAGCTGAAACTGTAGGAGCCTCAAATGACAGACGCTTCAGCCCCAATCCAAACGGCTCAATCTGTGCCAGAAAAGCGAGCCCGTCTTTATCGCATGCTATGGCGCTGGCATTTTTATGCAGGCCTGTTCTGCATTCCTTTCATCATCCTGTTGTCGATCACCGGCAGCCTCTATCTGTTCAAGCCCCAGATAGAGGCCGCTTTAGATCGGCCCTATACCAATCTTGTGATGACCGGGCCGAGTGCCCCGGTTAGCCAGCAAGTGCAGGTGGCCCTCAAGCACGTGGAGGACTCCAGCTTTAAATCCTATCGCCTCCCCGATGGACCCAAGGATGCCGCCCAAGTCCTAGTTACCAAAGGCGGCGAGGACACCATCGTCTATGTTCACCCGACGAGCCTAGAAATTCTCAAAGCCATCCCCCGAGAAGCGCGCTTGATGGCCGTGGTGCGTACCATACACGGAGAATTGCTGATGGGGGATAACGGCTCGCTTATTGTGGAGCTTGCTGCCTCTTGGGCGATTGTGATGGTGGTAACCGGGCTTTATTTGTGGTGGCCTCGAACGGCACAAGGGTTGCAAGGCGTACTGATCCCGCGCCTTAAGTCCGGTCCGAAAGTCTTTTGGCGCGACTTGCATGCCGTCTCTGGCATGTGGGTATCCTTCTTTGCGCTCTTTCTGCTGCTCACCGGCCTGCCTTGGACCAATGTTTGGGGTAAGGGCTTTGATATGGTGCGCGATCTCACAGGCACTGCTGCTGTCTCCAAGGATTGGACTCAAAGCCGGAAAGCAGAGCGCGAAGCGACTTTGCAGGCTTTCTCTCAACACGGGCATGATGCGCCTTATTATGTCGCCAATGTTGACGATATTGCCGCGAGTGCGCGGGCAGCCCGATTGGCTCCACCTGTCACCATCACCCCGCCAAACGCCAGAAATCCCAATTGGATGGCGCGCTCCTCAGCGGGTGACCGCATCAGCCGCGTCGAGATTGCCTATAGCGCGGCAGATGGCAGCGAAATCAGCCGCGAGGCCTTTGGCGACAAGCATGTGATTGATCAGGCTTTGGGCGTCGGTATTGCTGCCCATGAAGGCCAATTGTTTGGTCTTCTCAATCAGCTCCTAGGTGTCCTTACAGCCTTGGGCTTGGTCCTGTTGTCTGTGTCCGCCTTTGTGATGTGGCGCAAGCGTGCGCCTGACGGTGTTCTCGGTGCACCACCGCCCATTCCTGATCAGAGGATTGGTGTGGGCCTTGGCCTTCTGATCTTCGTCTTTGCTTTGTTTCTGCCCGTGCTGGGGGCCTGTTTGATCCTTGTCGCGATCGCAGAGCGGCTGATCCTAAGCCGTGTCCCCAGCCTGCGCCAGTTTCTCGGCCTCGCCCAACCTGCCCCACTTTAGGAGTTTCTCATGACCTTATCCGTTCGAACCCTACCCCTGATCCTGATCGCTTTTGCCGGACTGGCCGCGTGCGAGCCTGCCAAGACGCCCCCTGCCCCAATGCTGGCTGTCGCCACGATTGATGGGGTGGAGATTAGCGAGCCGCGATTGCGCGTGCCGCCGAATGGCCGCGACGTCACCGCTGGCTATCTTACGCTGACCAATAGTAGCAACAAGCCGCAAAAATTGGTTGGAGCCAGCAGCCCAAGAGCCGAGCGCATCGAGTTGCATGCCCATTTGAAAGGGGCTGATGGCATGGCACAGATGCGCCAAGTCGAGCAGGTTGAGATCCCAGCCAAAGGCACAGCCGTGCTGGCCCCGGGCGGGCTACATCTGATGGTCTTTGGGATCAAAGAACCATTGAAACCCGGCGACAGCTTTACAGTCGAATTGACCTTTGAAGGCAATCGCAAGGTCGGCTTCGCCATGCCCGTGGTCGAGAACCCAACCCAAGAGACCGAGGGCGACAAGGGCCATAGCGGCCACCAGCATTAGCCCCGCATGATGCAGTGGGGTGGCCCCTAAAGCCCTGCTGCTGCCAAGCGCCGTTGCTGACGGCCTTCACGTAGGCCGTTGGCAATGGTGAAAGCCAGCTCAATCGCTTGGTCGGCATTGAGGCGCGGGTCGCAATGGGTGCGATAGCGGCTCGACAGCGACTCCTCGGTGACTGGCGTAGCCCCGCCGGTACATTCGGTCACATCGTCGCCCGTCATTTCAAGATGGACGCCGCCGGGATAAGCCCCTTCAGCGCGGACGATATCCATAAAGTCGTTGACTTCGCTCGCCACCCGCTCAAACGGCCGCGTCTTATAGCCAGACGCCGTCTTCAACGTATTGCCATGCATGGGGTCAGACGACCAAACCACGCTGCGGCCAGCGTCGGTGACTTTGCGGACCAGTTTGGGCAGGCCCGCGGCAATCTTGTCAGAGCCAAAACGCGCGATCAGCACGATGCGGCCCGCTTCATTCTTGGGGTTAAGCTTGTCTAGCAGAGCCAAAAGTTCATCAGCATCCAGGCTCGGCCCGCATTTCACGCCAATCGGATTGGCAATCCCACGGCAGAATTCCACATGGGCATGATCCAGCTGGCGGGTGCGATCCCCGATCCAAACCATATGGGCGGAGGTATCGTAGAAGGCACCTGAACCAAACAATTGGTCTTGCCGCGTCATGGCTTCTTCATAGCCGAGCAACAAAGCCTCGTGGCTGGTGAAGAAATCCACCGTGTCCGTCGCAATGCCAGCAGGGCCACTGAGACCCAAACCATCCATGAACTCCAAGCTTTCCTCAATCCGATGGCACAATTTCACATATTCAGCCGAAGCCTTGCCCTGCTTCTTGGCGAATTTGAGGTTCCAGCGATTGACGTTTTCAAGGTCGGCATAGCCACCGGTGGCGAGCGCGCGCAACAAGTTCAAGCTTGCCGTGCTTTGATTATAGGCTTCCACCAAACGCTCTGGATCGGGGATCCGGCTTTCGGGGGTAAAGGCTGAGCCATTGATATTGTCGCCCCGATATGACGGCAGACTAACGCCATCAATCACTTCAATGGGCTCTGACCGTGGCTTGGCAAACTGTCCAGCCACACGGCCAACCTTCACCACATGCTTGCCACCGGCGAAGGTCAAAGCGACCGCCATCTGCAAAAACACACGGAAATAGCGGGTGATGCGGTCGGCCTCAAACTCCGCAAAGCTCTCGGCGCAATCGCCGCCCTGCAGCAAAAAGGCTTCGCCCTTAGAGACGCGCGCCAGCTCTGCCTTCAGCTTCTCAATCTCGGACGCCACAACCAAAGGCGGCTTCTTGGCCAAGCGCTGTTCAACCGCCAGCACGGCCGCTGGATCGGGGTAATCGTTTGGGATGTGGCGGGCGGGCAATGCGCGCCAAGATGAGGGCGTCCAAGTCATGTTTAATTTCCAGTGGAAAGGTTCGTGCCGTCATAGCCTTAGCGAGACCTTTTGTCGAACTTGGGCACCAGTTTGGATGCAGGATTTCAACAAACCCTACCAAGCTTTAACTTGACCGAACAAACCCACGGGTTAGGGGTCGCGGGTTGGATGACGATGAGGGGTTGAATCCACATGACCTTTGAACTGACAAAGCGCGAGCTTTCCTTTGGCCTGGCCGGCCTCATGACGGGCACCATGGCGACAGCCACCCAAGCACAAAACGCTGCACCACTTTGGCAAAAGCTGACCACCGAGCCCTATCGCGGCAAGCAGGATGATTTGGTGGTGCTCGCCGATGGACGAACGGCTTGGTATGGCAATGGGGCGGGCAAATTGTACCAAAGCCTCGATGGCGGCGATGTCTGGGCCAAGATTTGGGACCAGCCGGGCACCTTCATTCGCGCGCTGGGTTTTGTCGATACGCAAATTGGCTTTCTAGGCAATGTCGGCACAGACTATTATCCAGGCGTTACCGACCCCCACCCCCTTTATCGCACGACAGATGGCGGCAAGAGCTGGCAGAAGGTGATGGCTGACGGCATTGAGCGGGTGAAGGGCATTTGTGGCATTGATATTCTGCCGACCCGCCGCATCTATCAGGGCGAAGCCAAGGTGAGCCACCTTATCCATGCCGCAGGCCGCGTGGGTGGCCCGGCTTTCATCTTGCGTTCGCAAGACAGTGGCGAAAGCTGGAAAGTCATCGATCTGACCGCCCAAGCCGGCATGATTTTAGACGTCAAATTCCTAAGCCCAACCACGGGCTTTGTCTGCGCCGCAAGTTCCAGCGATCTGGAGCAAGCCCAAGCCCTGATTTTGCGCACCGAAGATGGCGGCCAGACGTGGCAAGAGGCTTATCGGGGCACGCGCAATTTCGAAAATTGCTGGAAGATGTGCTTTCCAACCAAGGACATTGGCTATGCCACCGTGCAAACCTATGACGATAAAAATGCCAATCAGGTTTTCATCAAGACGACTAATGGTGGCAAAAGCTGGGCCGAAATGCCCTTGACCCAAGATGCCGCTGCCCGCCAATTCGGCATTGGCTTTGTCGATGCCAATCGCGGCTTTATCGGCACCCGCCAACAAGGCTTTGAGACCCAAGATGGTGGCAAGAGTTGGACCCCTGCCCCCAGCATGGGCCCTGCCGTCAATAAGGTTCGCGTGGCCGCTAACGGGAAGACCGCCTTTGCCATTGGCGTGCAGGTAAGCCGTTTAAATCTTTAAGCGCTTAAGGCCCCGCTATGACACAGGCACATAGCGGGGACCTTTAGAGCGATGGCCAGCTATTTCTTCTAGGCCGCGACAGTCTGGCCATCCCGCAAAACGGGTGCCCAGCTTGTGACCATGGCTTGAAGTTTCTGAACTTCCGGCCCGGCAAGATTGACGGTGTTTGCCCGACCAAAATGATAGACCATAGCCGCCCGACGTGACGGCGCGACATTGTCGGTCGAGCGGTGGATTAAGTAAGAGTGAAACACGAGGAGATCGCCGGGCTTCATGGTGACGGGAACCGAACGCTCCTCATTCAGCCCCATGATTTCAAGATAACCTTGATTGGCACCAGGACGCAGATCAGGCTCATGGCGTTGCAGGGGCCGCTTATGGGACCCCGGGATCACATGGAGACAACCATTTTCCAAGGTGGCTTCCGTGAGTGCCAACCACAGCCCGACTTGAGGCTGCTGGTCAAAGTTGAAGTAGTGGCTATCTTGATGCCACGGCTGGCCCCAAGCGCCCGGATTCTTCAGAATGAACTGTGTTTGAAACACATCCAAATCAGGCCCCAATATGTCACCGACAAGTTCACCCACGGCAGGTGAATGGGCAAAATCGCGGGTATTTCCGACCAAATGTGCGTTAAAAACCTTGGCTACAAAGTCTTCTGGGTTGA
>JAJTGP010000010.1 GCA_021299265.1 Hyphomonadaceae bacterium
GGACTTCCGCCTCTGGGTGCGCCGTGCCTTGGGTGAGGCCGATGAGGCATTACTGGGCCTTATGCGTATCTTGGTCATCCAAGCTGAAGGCCATGCTGACTGGATCATGCCGGGCTTTACCCATTTGCAGACGGCGCAACCCGTCACCCTTGGCCATCATCTGTTGGCCTATGTCGAGATGTTCCAGCGCGACCGCGCGCGCCTGCAAGCTGCTCTCAGCCACGGCAATGAATCGCCTTTGGGCTCGGCTGCGCTGGCAGGGACACCCTATCCGATCAACCGGGATCAAACCGCCAAAGCACTTGGCTTTGACCGACCGATGGCGAATTCGCTAGATGGTGTCGCCAGCCGCGATTTTGCAATGGAGGCGCTCAATGCGCTGTCGATCAGTGCGGTACATTTGTCGCGCTTGGCCGAAGAGATTGTGCTGTGGACCTCGTCGCATTTCCGCTTTGCACGCTTGTCAGACTCTTGGTCGACGGGGTCTTCGATCATGCCGCAGAAGCGTAATCCCGATGCGGCGGAACTTGTCCGCGCTAAGGCGGCTCGCATTGCCTCGAATGCGCAATGCCTGATGATGATCGTCAAAGCCCTGCCTTTGACTTATGCCAAGGACCTGCAGGACGATAAGGCCATGACCTTTGAATCCTTTGATGCTTTCATGTTGAGCGTCGGGTCGATGGCGGGGATGATGCAGAGCGTGACCTTTAACCGCGACGCGATGCGCCAAGCCGCCACTTTCGGCTTTTCCACCGCGACCGACTTGGCCGACTGGCTGGTGCGCGTCCTCAACATGCCGTTCCGCGAGGCCCATCATGTGACCGGGGCTGTGGTGAAAGCAGCAGAGGCTGCAGGCATTGGTGAGCTGTGTGATGTGCCTTTGGCGACCTTCCAAACCATCGAGCCGCGCATTGATGCCTCCGCGATTGCGCTTTTGTCGGTCGAGGCCTCAGTTGCTGCGCGGGATTCTTACGGCGGGACGGCACCCAAGCGGGTTATGGAGCAGGTCAAGCGCCTGCGCCAAGCGCTTCAGTTAGATGCGTGATCGGCCTTTGATTGCTGGGCCGTTTCACTCTATAGCTGTGTCTCTTCCCCAATTTTGATTGCAAAGAAAACGCCCATGAAAATTCGCTTTGCCTTAGCTTGTGCCGCGCTCAGCCTGATCAGCGCCTGTGGAATCAGCGGCCCGCTTGAGACGGCACCTCCCATGTGGGGGCCAGACCGCGCTGCCTATGAGGCAGAGCTTGCGAAAAAGGCGGCAGAAGAGAAAGCGAAGAAGGCGGCGGAAGAGGCTGAAAAAGCGGGCAATTCGTCTCCATCCACTTCGCCCCAATAGGCCTGCCATGCGCTTTTTTGATTATCGCGATGGCGCGCTCTACGCCGAGGACGTGCCGCTGGCTGAGATTGCCGACGCGGTTGGCACCCCAGTCTATATTTATTCCCGCGCGACCTTAGAGCACCATTATCGCGTGTTTAAAGCCGCCATGGGCGATCTGCCGGTCCATATTTGCTATGCCGTCAAAGCCAATACCAATCGCGCGGTGATCGCCACCTTGGCAGCCTTAGGGGCGGGCGCAGATACGGTGTCTGAAGGCGAAATCCGCCGTGCACTGAATGCTGGTGTGCCGCCCGACGGGATTGTGTTTGCGGGCGTTGGCAAAACCGACCAAGAATTGGCTTATGCGATCTCGGTCGGTGTGCGGCAGATCAATATTGAAAGCGCGAGCGAACTCGACCGGATTGCCACTTTGGCCCAGAACATGGGCAAGGTTCAGCAAGTCTGTATCCGCGTGAATCCCGATGTCGGTGCAGGCGGTCACGCCAAAATCACTACCGGCAAAGCGGACAATAAGTTTGGCGTCAGCTTTGATCTGGCTGAGGAACTTTATGCCCATGCCGATGGCTTAGACGGGGTGGAGCCTGTTGGGCTGTCCGTCCATATCGGCAGCCAGATCATTGATTTTGCCCCGATGGAAAAGGCCTATCAAAAGCTGGCCGATTGTGTCGGGCGGTTGCGCGCCCAGGGTCTGACGATCACCCGGCTGGATCTAGGCGGCGGGCTGGCGGCGACCTATGACGAGACGGTCAAGGGACCTGACCTTGCCGCCTATGGCGCGATGGTTCAGCGGGTCGTTGGCCATTTAGATGTCGAGCTGGAGTTTGAGCCCGGCCGTATGATTGCCGCGAACGCAGGTGTGCTTCTGTCGCGCGCCATCGTCACGAAAGATAATGGCGGCAAGTCCTTCTTGGTCGTTGATGCGGCGATGAATGATCTGATCCGCCCTGCCCTTTATGAAGCCTATCACCAGATGTTGCCGGTCAAAAAAGCCGATGACCATGACAATCTCGCCCCGCTCGATGTGGTCGGGCCTGTCTGCGAGACCGGTGACACCTTTGCCGAACAGCGGCCCATGCCTACGATTGCTGCAGGCGAATTGCTCGCTTTCATGAGCACGGGCGCCTATGGCTTTGCCATGGCTTCGACCTATAATTCGCGGCCTTTAGCGGCAGAAGTCATGGTCAGTGGTGACCAATGGCAAGTGGTTCGGCCACGCCAGACTTATGAAGAGATGTTCGCGATGGAAACGCTGCCCGATTGGCTAGGAAACAAGACATGAGCCCGCAAGAACCTGCACCCACCCCGGCTCCTGCCGCAAAAGGCGGCGCAAGCTGGGTCCGTCTGGTTAGTGACTTAGGCCCCGCTGTCGTCTTCTTCCTGTCCTATCAGCATGCGGAAAAGAACGGCGTGCCCGAATTTGCGCGCGCGATCAGTGGCGATCAGGCAGTGCTGTTTGCCACCCTCCTGTTCATTCCAGCAGCCATCGCAGGCTTTGCCTTTTCCTATTGGAAAGAGCGCACCGTCAGCCCGATGGGCCTATTCACTTTTGCCATGATCGGCGTTTTTTCCGGGTTGGCGCTGTGGCTCAAGAATGACATCTTCATCAAGATGCGGCCGACCTTGGTCTATAGCTTGATCGGCCTGATCCTGTTGGGGTCAGTCTTATTTAAGCGCAATGTGCTGAAGGCCTTGTTTTCAGGCGCACTGCACATGCCAGAGCCGGTTTGGCACAGCCTCGCCCAGCGCGCTGGCCTGATGTACATCGCCCTTGCGATCATTAATGAAGCGGTGTGGCGTACCCAGCCTTTGGCCACCTGGGTGACCTATAATACCTGGGGCGACATGGCGATAAACATGATCTTTTGGATCGTGAACTTCGCGCTTTTGGCTAAATATTTCACCGATGCCGACGGCAATCCCCTGCTCGACGAGACCAAAGACAAAACCTGAATACCTTGTAATATCTTACGGTCTTGACCTGATAGAGAAATGGATATTTGTGAGTTCCTCAAAACATGAGGGGATCATATGAACCGTCGTAACCTTTTGGCCGCCATTTCGACCACAGCTTTGGGATTTCTCGCTTTGAACACCTCCGCCCTTGCCCAAACCGCCGCTGATGCGGTGAGCAATGATCCCTTTTTGTGGCTGGAGGAAGTGGAAGGCGATAAGGCGCTTTCGTGGGTACGTGGACAGAATGCGCGCTCGCTGCCCAAGCTGACGCAAGACCCCCGCTATGCGAAGCTGGAGGAAGATGCCCTTAACATCATTCGCGCCAAGGACCGCTTGACCTTTGGCTCCTATACCAATGGCTTTGTCAGCAATTTCTGGCAGGACACCAATCATGTGCGTGGCATTTGGCGTCGGGCAGACTTTACCGCTTGGCGCTTAGGCAGCCCAGCTTGGGAAACCGTGCTGGACATTGATAAGCTGGCCAAGGATGAGGGCAAGAATTGGGTCTATCAGGGCAATAATCCCCTCGACCCGCATGATATTTGGAACACAAGAACCCTTCTCGACCTTTCCAATGGCGGTAAGGATGCCGATACCAAGCGCGAATGGGATGTGAAGACCCGCTCGTTCGTCGAAGGCGGCTTTGAGCTTCCTGAAGCGAAATCGGGTGCCGTTTGGGTTGATAAGGACACCTTGTTGGTCTCCACCGACTGGGGCCCAGGCTCGATGACCGAGAGCGGTTATGCCTTTATCGTCAAGCGCTTGAAGCGTGGCCAGAAGCTAGAAGATGCGGTCGAAATCTATCGCGGCACCGAAAAGGACGTGGCAGTCGCTGCCTTCCGGGTCGATGATGGCACGCGCTATCATCACTTCATCAACCGCGCGCCCACCTTCTTCACCTCCGAGACCTATTATTTGGAAACGGACGGCAAAGTCGCTAAATTGGATCTGCCCAGCAAGCACAGCCTGCAAGGCCTGCGCGCGGGCCAAGTTTATCTGACGCTGCAAGAAGACTGGACGCCACGTGGGGCCAAGAAGGCGATTGCCGCAGGCTCACTCGTCAGCGCACCCTTGGCCGCATTGAAAGCCAAGACCGGGGTGATCGCCACCACAACCATCTATGCACCCGGCCCCCGTGAAGCCTTGCAAGATGTTTCGCTGGCCAAGACGGGCCTTTACCTGACCCTTTCGACCAATGTGAAGAGTGCGGTTCGCTATTATACCCAGAATGCGAAGGGCGCTTGGTCGTTCAAGCCGGTTGCTTTGCCAGCCAATGGCGTGGCTTCAGTTGTGGATGCTGGCATCCGCCAAGAAGAAGCCTTCTTCTCCTACAATGACTTCATCACCCCACCGTCGATCCTGTTTGCCGCTAAGCCAAGCGACAAGCCAGTCACGGTTCAGGCCCAAGCGGCTCGCTTTGATGCCTCCAACCTTGAAGTTAATCAGTATGAGGCGACCTCCAAAGATGGCACCAAAATCCCCTATTTCGTCATTGCGAAAAAGGGCTTGGTCTTAGACGGCACCGCCCCGACGCTGCTCTATGGCTATGGTGGCTTTGAAGTCTCGCTCTTGCCAAATTATTCCGCGATGAATGGCAAACTGTGGAACGAGCGTGGCGGTGTTTATGTTCTGGCCAATATTCGTGGCGGCGGCGAGTTTGGCCCCGCGTGGCATACAGCGGGTCTGAAGGGCAAGCGGCAAGTAATCTATGATGATTTCATTGGTGTCGCTGAAGATCTAATCGCGCGCAAAATCACCAGCCCGCGCCGACTGGGCATTCAAGGTGGCTCCAATGGTGGTCTTCTCATGGGCGTGATGATGACCCAGCGACCGGAGTTGTTCCAAGCCGTTGTCTGCCAAGTTCCGCTTCTGGATATGCTGCGCTATCATAAGCTGTTGGCCGGTGCCTCATGGGTGGACGAATATGGCGACCCAGATGTTCCAGCTGAGCGGCCTTGGTTGGAAAAATTCAGCCCCTATCAGAACTTGAAGAAGACTAGCCCCTTCCCAGAGGCCTTCTTCTTGACCTCAACCAAGGACGACCGGGTCCATCCCGGCCATGCGCGCAAATATGCAGCCAAGATGGAAAGCTTGGGCATGCCCTTCCTTTATTATGAGAATATTGATGGGGGTCATTCGGCGGCCGCGAACTTGGTGGAAAGCGCCAAGCAGCGGGCACTGGTCGCCACCTATCTGATGCAAAAATTGGTCGATTAGGTCAGAAAGCTTGGCCCCAGTGGCCAAGCGACCTATTTATCGTACAAGAGGGACGCAACGGAGCAGGAGACAGGCCATGAAGCCTATTCATATCATGCTGGCGTGCGGGCTTTTGGCCCTCACCGCAGCTTGCGAGACGATTCCCTTTGAAGAGCGGGCGAAAGCCTATGAAGACCAGATGATGCAACGCTTTGTCGGCAAATCAGCCGACGAATTGGTGTTGGCTTTTGGCCCGCCGCAATCGTCCTATAAGCTAACCGATGGCCGCGATGTGCTGCAATATGAGCAAAAGCGCACGAGCACTCAGGGCGGGGAAAGCTATACGAGCTTTCGGGAAGTAACCCGCTTTCGGACCGAGACAGACGCGGCTGGCAATGTGCGGACGGTGCAATATAGCGAATCCGTGCCGGTGATGAACTCATCGCCCGTTTATACGGTCAATCAGAATTGCATCCGGCGATTTGTGGTGGCGAGCGATAAAAAGGTTGAAAGCTTCCGTTGGGAAGGCAATGCCTGCTTCCGTTAAGCACGTGTCACCAGCGGCAACCCCGCGCCAATCAAATTGGCAAATTGGGTGATCAGCGCGGCCAAATCTTCATAGCTGGTCGCCTGAGCCTTCAACCCATGCAACGCCGCCGTAATGGCGCGCGCCTGAAGGGCTTGGACGCTGGGGGCCACCAGATTGGTCAGGCGCGCCTCGACTAAGGCCTGCATCCGACTGTCAATGGCAGAGACAACATCGCCAACCAAGGCGGAGTTGGTGGCCATCAGCTCTGCGCCATGTGGGGAGGTGTGGATCGCCTGCCAACTCAAACCATGCAAAGCAAGCCCAGCCGCCGCCAGCCCTGGTGCAAACGGCATATCCGCAGGCCAAGCAGCCTCCGCCGCATCACAACTTGCCCGCCCGAGCGCCACGGCCAAGGCAGCAAAAATGGCCGCTTTATTCTCATAGGATTGGTAGAGGGCCGGACGCGAAATGCCCGCGTCGCCCGCCACATCCTCCATCGAGGCGCGCTTAAACCCATAGCGCGAGAAGACCGCTAAGGCTGCGTGCAGAATCTTGTCGCGGCGAGGATCGCCATCCAAACGTATTGACATTTGGTGATAATATTGTCAGATCGTCATAATGTCAATTTGTACATTGAAGGAATAGAAGATGGCGAGCAAGGGTTTGGTGCTGGTTACAGGCGGATCGGGCTATATTGGCGGCTATGTCATCGCGCAGTTATTGGACGCGGGCTATCACGTGCGCACCACCATCCGCAATCTTGGCCGTGAGCCAGAGGTTCGCGAAGCCCTCAAGAAGATTACGCCCAACCTCGACAATCTCACCTTTTTCGCCGCAGACCTGACGCGCGATGATGGCTGGGCAGAAGCCGTTGAGGGCGTTGATTATGTGCAGCATGTTGCCTCGCCCTTCCCGGCCGTGATGCCCAAGGACGAAAATGAGTTGATTGGCCCAGCCCGTGAAGGGGCTTTGCGCGCGCTGCGCTTTGCCCGTGATGCCGGGGTGAAGCGGGTTGTCATGACCTCGTCCATGGCCGCTATCTCCTATGGGCATGGCGGCTCGCAGACGCGGGCCTATAATGAGGCGGATTGGACCAATGAAGCCAGCCCGGATACCGGTGCCTATATTCGATCCAAAACCATTGCCGAGCGCGCGGCTTGGGACTTCATCAAGGCCGAAGGTGGCACGCTGGAACTCTCCACGATTTGCCCCAGTGCGGTGCTTGGACCTATCCTAGGGCCGGACTTCTCCACCTCGATCCTCTTGGTACAAAAGCTGTTGAATGGCGACTTCCCGGGCAGCCCACGTTTGGGCTTCTCGCTGGTGGATGTCCGCGATGTCGCTGATTTGCATATTCGTGCGATGACCCATGAAAAAGCTGCAGGAGAGCGCTTCTTGGCTGCTTGCGACTTCTATTGGGTCGAAGATGTGGCGCGCGTGCTGCGCGAAGATTTGGGCACCCAAGCCCGGAAAGCCCCAACCGGTCGCCTGCCCAGCTGGCTGGTGCGCATCATCGCCAATTTCGACCCCGTCATTAGAGGGGTGGCATTTGAACTCGACAAAGTCCGGATGGCCGACAATACCAAGGCCAAAACCCTACTCGACTGGACCCCACGCGACGTCCGCACCTCCATCACCGACACCGCCCGCAGCCTAATCCGGGAAGGCATTGTGCGGGTCTAAAGGCTTTGCGCCAAGGCATCTAATTGGTCGGCGGCGGCGTTCCATCCGCCTTCGAAACCCATGGCTTCGTGTTGCTTGGCGGTTTCTTCGCTCCAATGGCGCGCGCCCCATTCCATCAAAGTGCCACCATCTGGAGCATCTTCGAGAACGACATAACCCGTCATGAAGGGCGCGTTGGCACCAGGCAGCCAGTCGCCGACATAGGCGTCGGTGAAGGTCTGCTTATGGCCGTCGACCACTTCAAGATATTGGCCGCGCATGGGGTTTTCTTCCCCCTCCGGGCCATTCATGACGATGTAGCTTGCGCCACCGGGGCGGACGTCGATCTCGGCGACCGAGACTGTCCAAGGCTTCGGGCAATACCATTGCTTCAGCAGCGCGCCTTCAGACCAACAGCGCCACACTTTGGCGCGCGAAGCTTTTAAGTGGCGGGTGATTTTGAGGGTGCGCGCGTCGGCCATTCAGGCATCTCCTTCTTTTTTGACGCCCTTGAGCAGCGCAAAAATCGCCATGGAATGACCATGGCCCAATTCATGATGTTCTTTAAACCACGCCACAAGTGCGCCTGCTTTGGTAGTCGGTTTGAGTCTTCCGGCTTCGGTCCAGCCTTGCTCGTCTGCTAAGCGCCGAAGGTCAGCAGGCGTCAGGCCCGCCTTTTTGTGGATGGTGTCGAGATAGGCTTGAAAGGACACGCGGCTCTGATCCTGCGGGCAAGGTAGCGATTAGGTCGGCTTTACGGTTCCCAAAAAGCCAATAAGGATCAGCAAAGCATAGGTCAGCCAGACCCACAAGCGGGCACGGTCCATCGCCCGTCGCAACGGAATTTCTGTCTCATCACTGGAGCCCTTTTCGATCACGGCTAGCAGGAGCGGGCCAACGGGCCTGCCCGCGACGTCAATCATGATCGCGGCCCCAAAAATGGCGGCAAAGACCAATGCCTTTTGGCTGAGCCAGCTTTCAATGAGGGGGCCCCATCCCAAAAGCGAGGTGATGCCGATACCGGCATAAAAGGCCGTGATGGCAAGCTTCAACCAGAATTCAATCTGCTTGAGTTGAGGCACGATGGGCTTTCCCGTCATCAGATGAATGGCCCATGTCAGGCCCATCCAAACCGCCCCGACCAGCCAAGCCAGCCACAGGCCCCAATCGGGTACATCCCAATAGCCAGCCGCATCCACAAGGGTGATCGACAAGGGCACCATGATGACCCAAGCCGTGCGCGGCCCCATGTCGACCACGCCCAATAGCCTCAAGAGTTCAAGCCGTGTTGCCAACGGCTTTGCCCGGTTACGGAAAGCCGAACCCAAGATCGCAACGCCAAGATCGCCGCCTAGCCAGAAGACAAAAGCCAAAACATGGACATAAACAAGTACGTCATAGAGGCCCATAAAGTCTCCCCGGGCGCGTGAGCAAAGAGAAAGACTTACTTCACACGCCGCTCTTTGATGCAAGTGCGCTTCACCAGCTTGTCTTCTTCAAACCAATGCCAAGTACGACCCCGATCATTGCCGTCATCGGACAATTGGATCATCTCATAAAGATAGGTGCCGGGGCTGTCCTTGCGGGTCCAAGTGAGCACAACCGTCTTATCGTCAATTTCCCAAGCCCGGCCAAAGATGCGCTCGGTATCCCACCAAATCTGTTTGTCCTTATAGGTCGCGGGAAAATGGATCTCCTCGCGGCGGCCATCGGGCCACGTATAGGTATTGATCTGATAATAGGGATAAGTCGCGTCATCTTGGAATTTGCATTGCAGATGCGAGGCGTGGCGATCCAGCTCAACATTATTGGCGTCGACATGGATATATTCCCCGACCCATTCGCCTTCATGACGGGCCAAAAGCGGCATGCCGGTTCGAATATTATCCATAATGCAGAATCCCTTTTGAAGCAGACCAAAGACGTCTAAGCTGCGACAGTAAATGATATATCCTATACCTCTGACAAGGCCTTCCCGTGGAAAACCTCATCCTTCTGCAGCGCCACGCTAATCACTCCGCGACTTTGTGGATTAATCGACCCGATAAGCGCAATGCGCTTTCTGTTGCCATGTGGGCGGCGATCCCGGCGCGCGTGGCAGAAGCCATTGCCGACCCTGACATCAAGCTCCTGTTCGTTCGGGGCGCGGGCGGGGTGTTTGCTGCGGGTGCCGATATCTCGGAAATGCCAGAAGTCTATGCGACAGCCGAAGCCGCCCTTTTAAATGATGAAAAGATTCAAGGCGCGATGAAGGCGCTGGAAGAGTGCCCCAAGCCCGTCATCGCCTTGATCGAAGGGCCTTGCGTGGGGGGCGGCTGTGGCATCGCCCTGGCGTGCGACCTGCGCATTGGCGTCGAAGGCAGCCGCTATGGGGTGACGCCAGCAAAGCTCGGTCTCGTTTATGGCGCAGGCGATACGCGGCGCTTGATCCAAGCGGTCGGCCTTTCCAAAGCCAAAGACATTTTATTCACCGGTCGCTTGCTCGATAGCGCAGAGGCGCTCGCCTGTGGCTTGATTGATCGCTTGGTGGCTTCCGATCACTTGGAAGCAGTCGCGGCAGATTACGCCGCAAAGATCGGTGCGGCCTCGGTCTATTCGATCCGCGCGCAAAAGCAGATTTTGGCGATGTTGCGCGGCGGCTGTGACGATGCCGAAGCCAGCCGCGCGCTTTTTGGCGCAAGCTTTACGGGCGAGGATTTCAAAGAGGGCTTTGCTGCCTTTATGGAAAAAAGGCCTGCGCAATTTCCTGTGCGCTGATGGTTTCTGCGCTAATTCCAATGGTGTGAATGCAGGGCCTACGGGGCCAATCAAGAGAGGAAATGCGCGTGGCCAGTTTTGCCATCATTGGCGCGGGGATTAGTGGCTTAGCCTGCGGCAATGCACTGGCTGCAGCGGGGCATGAGGTCGCCCTGTTTGACAAAGGGCGGGGTCCGGGCGGTCGCATGTCGACCCGGCGGATCGACACCCCCTTGGGCCAAGCCTTTTTTGACCATGGCGCGCAATTTTTCACGGAGCGGGACCCGGACTTTCAAGAGGCGATTTCAACGCTGGAAGCACAAGGTGCAGTCGGTCTCTGGCACGGCCAATTTGTGCGCGTGGATGGGCAGGGCCAACAGCATGCGCAGGGCGACGAGCCGCGTTATGTCGGCACACCGGGGATGAATGGCATTGTTCGCGGCCTTGCAGCGGGTTTAAACCCTGCTTGGGCGATGCGCGTCAGCGCCCTTTCCGGCCAAAAAGGGGCTTGGCAACTCCATTTCGAAACAGGCGAAACCCTTGGGCCCTTTGACCAAATCATCTGCGCGGTGCCTGCTGAACAAGTCAGCGATCTTTTGGCCGCCCATACCCCAGCCATTGCCCAACAAGCCAAAGCGATCAATTCCTTGCCCTGCTGGACGGGGCTATTTGCCTTTGAAACGCCTTTGGCGCTCGATTGGGATATGGCGCGCTTTGATGCCCATCCGGTGCTGGATGTGATCTCCGCAAGCGTGAACAAACCCGGCCGCACGGGGCCAGCGACCTATGTCGTCCAAGGTCGCGCCGATTGGTCGATTGCGAATTTGGAAGAAAGCGCCGACGAGATTGCGACCACCCTCTTTCAGGCCTTGGCAGAGGTTTGCGGCCCCCTACCGACACCTTTGGTCCAATCCGCCCATCGCTGGCGCTATGCACGGGTCGAGACCAGCCATGGGCCGGGTCATTTGTATGATGGCGATCAAGGCATAGGCGCGTGCGGCGATTGGTTGTCTGGCCCACGCGTTGAATCGGCTTGGCTGTCTGGGCATCACTTGGGCCGACACCTGTCAGCATAGCTGACAAAATGAAAAGACCGTTCTACAACCTTTTTGCTCTCGTTTTTCTCACTCGGATTGTCCAAAGGAAGCCCACATGTTCTTGTCTTTAGCCACATGGCCCGAAATTGATCAGCGGCTGAAAGCAGGCAAGCGCGGGATCATCATTCCCATTGGCAGTCACGAGCAGCATGGCCCAACAGGCCTAATCGGCACAGACGCGCTCTGCCCCGACATCATTGCGCGGGAAGCTGAAAAGCAGGGTGACTTACTGATCGCTCCGCCTTTTTCGATCGGCATGGCCCAGCACCACATGGGCTTTCCCGGCTCCATGACATTGCGACCCTCCACCATGATTGCAACCATCGTCGATTGGACGGCAAGCCTGACGCGGGCGGGCTTTGACCGCCTCTATTGGGTCAATGGCCATGGCGGCAATGTCGCCACGATCCAAGCCGCTTTTGCGGAAACCTATGCGCCTTATTCGTTGCGCGGTGAGGCTGCCCCCTTTGCCCATATGCTGAAGAATTGGTGGGAATTGCCGGGGATTGAGCGTCTGTGCCTCGACATGTATCCCGTCGGCCATGGCTCACACGGCACGGCGTCTGAAGTGGCCGTCACCTATTGGGCGTACCCCGAACGGGCGGATTTGGCGAAACTGGTACTCGATCCCAAGATCGCGCCCAATGGTCCGATCCGGGATGCCGCTGACTATCGCCGCCGCTTTGCGGATGGCCGCATCGGCTCTGACCCCACCCAGTCCACGCCGGAGCAAGGCGGCAAGATTGTTGCCGCTGCTGCTAAAGCCCTGATCACCGACGCCACCAATTTCTTCGCTGAGACTGCCTGATGGCCCAAGCCCCCCATAATTTTGATGTCTTGATTTCGGGCGGTGGCTTGGTTGGCCTGACTTTGGCCTTGGCACTTGACCAAGGTGGCCTGAAGGTGGCCGTCATTGACCGCTTACCGGCGGCGGACTTGTTGGAAGAAACCTTTGACGGGCGCGCCACCGCTATGGGGTTTGCGACCTATCGCATGATGCAGAGCTTGGGGGTCGCAAGCCACATTGGCGAAGTTCAGCCGATTGAACAGATTTTGGTGTCGGACGGCCGGATCAGTAGCCCCTCACGCAAAGGTGGCCCGTCTTCCCTCACCTTGCATTTCGACCATCGTGAGACAGGTGCAGGCGATGAGCCTTTGGGCTGGATGATTGAAAACCGCCGGATCCGCCTCGCGCTCGACAAAGAGGCCGCCACACGGTCCGGAATCACGCGCTTTGCCCCCGATGAGATTGACGATCTACAAATTGGTACAGGCCAAGTTACGGCGCGCTTGAAGTCGGGCAAGGTCTTGACCGCGCCCGTGATCGTCGGCGCAGAGGGTCGTGGCTCTTACGTCCGCAAAAAGGCGGGTATCCGCACCTACGGCTGGGCCTATGATCAAACCGGCATTGTGACCACGGTTGCGATGGAAAACAGCCATCAAGGCGTTGCGCATGAATACTTCTTGCCAACTGGACCCTTTGCCATCCTGCCGCTGATGCATCATCGCGCCAATATTGTGTGGTCTGAAAAGACCAGCCGCGCGAAAGCCCTTCTGGCCATGAGTCGCCCCGATCTTGAGCAAGAATTGGCGCGCCGATTTGGCGACTTCTTAGGCGCGGTCAAGCTTGATGCACCCGTCTGGTCCTATCCTTTGTCGATGGAGCTTGCCGCCACTTGGGCGAAGCCGCGTGTGGCCCTCGCCGGGGATGCGGCCCATGGCATTCACCCAATTGCAGGCCAAGGCCTGAACCTCGGCCTCAAAGACGTTGCGGCTTTGGCAGAAGTTCTGGTGGAGGCTCGTGGCCTTGGCCAAGATTTAGGTGATTTGGCGGTGCTGGAGCGCTACGCCCAATGGCGGCGGACCGATACGATGACGCTGGCTATCTCGTGCGATGCTTTCGTTAGACTTTTTTCCAGCGACATTGCCCCGGTCCGGGCACTGCGGACACTCGGCCTCGGGATTGTCGATGCCATTGGCCCAGCGCGGCGCTTTTTTGCGAGCCATGCCGGCGGTGCCGTGGGTGATTTGCCAAGACTTCTGCGCGGCGAGCGTTTAGGGGCGAATGCATGACCGACTTTGCCACGCCCAATCTACCCGCTCGCGATATGGCGGCGACCTCTGCCTTCTATCAAAAGCTGGGTTTCACGGAAGATTATGTTTCGCCCGGCTGGATGATCCTGTCGCGCGGCGGTCTGCAACTCGAGTTCTTTCCCTATCCCGACCTTGACCCCACGACCTCGTCCTTTGGCAGTTGTTTGCGTGTGGACGACTTGCAGGGCCTCTATCAGGCGTGCGTCGCTTCTGGCATCCCCCAAGTTCACACCGGTATGCCCCGCGTGCATCCACCCAAGCGTGAGCCATCAGGCCTGACCATCGCCTATCTGATTGACCCAGACGGCAGCCTGATCCGCATCATCCAGAACGATTAAAGCCGCTCCAGCACGGCTTGGGCAAAGAGCTTCGCACCGTGCTTACCGTCTTGGCGGTCGAGCGTCAGATAAAGCCACGGCTCAATTAGCTCTAACTCCATCAGCAACCAATTGCCGTCTGCCCCGCGCACGAGATCAACCCGCGCATAAGTCAAAGGTGTACCGTCGGCCTTGGCGAGTACAGCTCTCGCGGCTTCCAGCGCGCCTTCGGGCGCATCAATGCCCGTTTCGACGGCCCCATGCTGGCCTTGCGTGCGATAATCACCCGCTTTTGGCCGCTTGATCAGCGCATGGGAAAACCGCCCACCGAAATAAAGCAGCGACAACTCGCCCTCTTCCGTCACCGCGGGCAGGAAGGGCTGGATCAAGGCAGCTGCAGGGGGCAATATATCGGCTGAAGGAACAGGTTCACCGCGTTTCAAACGGGCTTGCCGCCAAGCGCCTGCGCCAATGCGCGGTTTGATGATGATCTCATCCGCATTCAGCACATCAAAGCTGCCCAAAATCACGTCGGGGCTACAGGCATCGACTGCCAGGGTTGGGGGTACAGGGGCACCGCGCCGTTCAAGCTCTGCCAAATAGCCCTTATCCATATTAGCGCGGATGACCGCCCCGTCGTTCAGCAAGCGCGCGCCTGAGGCTTCAATTTCGGCAACACGCTTCAGGAAAGTCTCAGTCGCTTGGGGGTAGTTCCACGCCAAAAGTGGCAGAACGGCTGAAAAGCGCGACCAATCCGTGCCGTCATCCTGCCAGAACACCGGCTCTATCTCGACACCCGATGGCGCAAACGCCTCGCGCAGCAGCACAAGTTGATTATGCGCATAATCGGGTTCAGCCCGATCCGGGCGGCTGGGGTAATAGTCATGGGTGACGAGGAGTGCGATTGGTTTCATGTCCAAGCCGCTAGCCGCATCGCGCGCAAACGTCTAGAGCAGGCCCGCACTAAATTGCTTGTGGCAAGGAGCCCTTAGAGATGACGACCCAATTTGATGTTTGCGGTGTAGGTAATGCGATTGTTGACGTGATTGCGCCTGCAACAGACGAGTTCCTAGCCGAACATCAAATCGCCAAAGGTGCCATGACCCTGATTTTTGATGAGCCTGCGGTGGAGCGCCTCTATGCGACCATGGCACCCGGTCAAGAAAGCTCCGGTGGCTCTGCCGCCAACACCTTGGCAGGCATCGCCTCTCTGGGCGGTAAAGGAGCCTATATTGGCAAGGTCGCCAATGACACATTGGGCCAAGTGTTTCGCCATGACATGAATGCCGGCGGCGTGGCCTATGACACCTCGCCCCATGCCAATGGCCCTTCGACCGCGCGCTGCTTGATCAATGTGACGCCCGATGGCCAGCGCTCCATGAGCACGTTCTTGGGCTGCTCGCCGCTTTTGACGCCAGAAGATTTGGATCCTGCGAAACTGGCTTCCGCGCAAATCGTCTTTTTGGAAGGCTATTTGTTTGACGCCGAAGAAGCCAAAGCAGCTTTCGTAAAGGCCTCTGAGATCGCCCACACTGCTGGCAATAATGTGGCGCTGACCTTGTCTGACTTGTTCTGCGTCGACCGTCACAAGGCGGCTTTCCGTCATCTGGTTGCCAATCACATCGACATTTTATTTGCCAATGAGGCAGAGATTATCGCGCTTTATGACGCGCCAGACTTTGACACCGCCTTGGCCGCAGCGCGCAAGGATTGCGACCTTGTGGCGCTGACCCGCTCTGAAAAGGGTTCGGTTCTGGCGCGTGGCGACGAAGTTGTGACCGTTGCCGCCGATCCTGTTGCCCAAGTCGTCGACACCACGGGTGCTGGCGATCTTTATGCGGCAGGCGTGCTCTATGGCTTGGCCAGCGGTCGTGAACTTGAAGCGTGCGGAAAACTGGGTTCACTGGCAGCTGGGGAAGTGATTTCCCATTATGGTGCGCGCCCGCTGGTCAGCCTTGCAGAGCTAGCCGCCGCTCGCGGTCTCTAAAGGGTCAGGTTTGGCGTAAGTTTTGCTTGGGCTGCGCCATGATCAAGCACGCGGCCTACCTTGGAACACTGATGGCATTGGGCTTTGCCTCCACTGGGCAAGCCCAAAGCGTCTCCACCTATCGCTCTGACGGCTTCACCGCGCCGCAAGTGAAGGCGGAAGTGCGCAAAGAGCGGCCCCGCAACGTGCGTATTACGCGGTCCAGCGATGCACTGCCGCCCGTCGGCAGTTTTATCGACACGATTGAGCCAGTTGGCGGCGGCGTGCGCCTTGCACCCGCCTCGACCGAAGCTGAGCCTCTGCCAATGGCCATATTGGTCGACGTAGAGGCACAACCGCGCCAGAGACCACAATCACGCAAGTCGCGCCTGAAGCGCCCTGCCCGCAACTAATCATACGACCTGTCGGCTGCCCTTCCCCTGCCCGGTTCTGAGGGTTAGAAAGCCCAACCTGCGACGGGATCGAACACCAGCATGCTGAAACTTGACGGGCTCACAAAAACCTATGCTGGCCAAAGGGGTGTGAACTCTATCAGCTTTGAAATCGCACCTGGCGAAGTGGTCGGCTTTGTCGGCCCCAATGGTGCCGGCAAGACGACGACCTTGCGGATGATTGCTGGCACGTTGGAACCCGATCAGGGCACTGTTCAACTAATGGGCCATGATGTCTGGTCGAACCGACAGACCGCCCAAGCCGTGATGGGCTATTTGCCTGAACATGCACCCTTGTACGACGATATGACCCCGCGCAGCTATCTGGACTTTCTATTGTCCGCGCGGGGGGTGGCGCGCAAGCAGCGGCCCGATCTCCTGACCCAAGCTGCCAAGCGAACCGAGATTGAAGATGTGCTGGATCGGCGGATTGAAGGTCTGTCGAAAGGCTATCGGCGACGCGTGGCGCTGGCTGGTGCGTTGGCCCATGACCCGCCTGTCTTGATCCTCGACGAGCCCAGCGATGGTCTCGACCCTAATCAGAAGCGGGTGACGCAGGCATTGATCCGCGAGCTCTCGCCCGGGCGGATCATTTTGATCTCCACCCATCAATTGGATGAAGTCGCCACTTTATGTAGCCGCTTGATCTTGATCGCGGAGGGCCAAGTGCGCGCCGATCAAAGCCCGGCGGACTTTGCAGCCCAAGACCCGGAGGGCCGGATTGAGGATGTCTTCTATCGCTTGACCGCTGGACCTTCGCCCCAGGCGTCCAATCCGGACGAGGCGCATACATGACCGCCTTTTGGACTGGCTTTTGCGCCTTATACCGCCGTGAGTTGCGCCAAGATGCCGGCAATCCCTTGGCGTATATGTTTGTGGCGAGTTTTATCTCGGCTTCTGTCCTATTGGCGTTTCAAGTGGGCGGCCTGTTTGAGGCCGGGCGGGCGGAGCTGGTCGCCTTCTTCCAGTTTCATCCTTGGCTGTTTGTGGTCCTGATGCCAGCGCTAAGCATGAGGGCGTGGAGCGATGAAGCGCGGACGGGAACTTTAGAAACCTTGCTGGCCCTACCCGTGCCGACTTCGGCGCTGGTGCTCGCGAAATTCATGGCGGCTTGGACTCTGGCATGCCTGATGCTCGTCCTCACGACACCGCTCTGGCTGGGCCTTAGCCTGCTTGGGCTTGTCGATCATGGGGCGACTTTGACCGCTTATCTGGGTTCTTGCCTGCTGGCGGGGGCCTATCTGTCAATCGGAATGGCCGCGTCTTCTGTCAGCCGCAGCCAAGTCCTAAGCTTTGTCATTGCTTTGGGCGTGAGCTTTCTGGCCACTGCCGCTGGTCTACCGCTGGTGAGCAGCACCTTGGCGGCCTTCCTGCCTTTACCGCTGACAGAGGCCCTCGCCTCACTTTCCATGCTGGATGCCTTTGCAGGATTTGAACGCGGCGTGATTGAAGCCCGTGGGCTGAGCTATTTTCTGGCCGTCATAGCACTAGGTCTGGGCCTTACTGGCCTGTGGGTCGACACGAAGCGCGGGGGGCAAGCATGAAACGGCCCCTCTTCACCCGCCTTGCTGCGGCTCTCTTGGTTGTTTTGTTTGTGTGCAGCCAAGTGATCAGCCAAAACTGGCTGACGGCTCTGCGTGTCGATACCACCCAAGACCAGCTTTATACCCTCTCAGCCGATACGAAGGCTGTGTTACGCGACATCAAACAACCCATTGAGCTGCGGCTTTATCTGTCCCGCGAGGCCTTGACCGAAGACCCAGTGATGCGTGGCTTTAGTCAGCGCGTGGCTGATTTGCTGTCGGTCTATGCGCGCGAGGCCAATGGCCAGATCAGATTGTCGATCATTGATCCCAAGCCGTTTTCGGCCCGTGAAGAGGAAGCTTTAAAGGCAGGTCTCACACCTATTCCGGGGCCGCGCCCGGATGATGCGACTGCCTTCTTAGGTTTAGTGCTGAAGAGCCCCTATGGCCGCGATTTGGTGGTGCCGCTGCTCGATCCAGCCGACGCCGCCAGCCTTGAGTTTCAAGTAACCCGCGCCGTGATCAAACTGAGCGAACCGAACCGTACACGGGTTGCGATGCTCACCAGCCTGCCTTGGCTCGTGGCAACCGACCCAGAGAGCGGCACCATGCGGCCGGTGGCCGAGATTGCATCCTTATTGATGCAGGAGACCGAGTTTTCTCTCTTAAGCTCAGATTTTCAGACAATTCCGGCGTACACAAATGTGCTGATTGTTGCTCAGCCTGAGCCTCTGACCGAGGCGCAGCAATTTGCGTTGGACCAATATGTTCTCAAAGGCGGCAAGCTTTTGTTGCTTCTGGACCCCGCTTCAACCATTGCGCGCGATGGCGGCGGCGGTCAGCAACAGGGGACCCAAGCGCTGGGTCGTTTGACCCAAGCGTGGGGCTTTAGCGTGCAAGGCGATGTGATTGCAGATCGCACCTACGCTTTGCCGGTGCAGACGGGCCTTGCTGGCCGCGCGGCAATTGCCCCCCAGCCGCTGATTTTTCAAGTGCCCGCCAGCGGCCTCAATCAGGATCAAGCTATCACGCGGGCCTTAAGCCAAGGCGTTCATGTGGCAACGCCCGGCGAAGTGGTTCGGCTTGGCCAGATAGGCACCAGCTTCACCCCGCTGCTGACCTCGTCACCCGATACGATGCGCCTAGAGGCTAAGCGCGCCTTATCGGGCCTAAGCCCACAAGATATTGAGCTTGATTGGCAAAGCTCTGGTCAGCGGCAAGTCTTGGCAGCAGAAGTTAGCGGTTCTTGGCGCACGGCCTTTCCAAATGGCAATCCAGCCA
>JAJTGP010000002.1 GCA_021299265.1 Hyphomonadaceae bacterium
ATCTATGGCGTCCCAGGCGCTAGCGCTTGCCAAGGAGCCTTCGGCCCAGGCGGCGACCCCATGGGCCCCATCGGCAACACCGGTGCCTTCGTCCCACGCTCCGACGCCACCGCAGCCGGGGCCGCCTCACGCACCAACCCCAACAACTGGAACGACACCCGCGATAAAGCCGTCTCCCGATCCCTCCGCGGTACGCGCAACTAAACACCGCTCCAAACAATCATTGACACCACCACAAAGAGCGGCCCAAACAGGGCCGCTCTCTTGCTTAGTGCAAGGCGAAACGGATGGGGAAACCACGATGGCTGTGGATTGGTCGCAGTGTAAGCCAGTCAAAACCTATGAGCAGGTTGATCTGGATTTGTTTCGACGCACCATTCAACCAGCTCAAAAGCCTGCCATCCTGCGCGGCCTAGTGAGCGACTGGCCCATCGTCCAAGCTGGTCTGATTTCCGATCAAGAAGTCTGCACCTATGTCGCTCGGCATGCGACCGAGGCTCCAGCCAATTGCTTTTTCGCACCGCCAGAGATCAAGGGGCGATTTGGTTATGGGCCTGACTTTCAGCAATTCAATTTTGACGTACGCTCAGCCACAGTCGAAACCCTCTTAAGTATCTTGATGCGGCTGCGCGATGTTGAAAATCCGCCCAGCATGTATGCAGGAGCCCTACCCTTCCCGCAGTTTTTCCCCGCCCTGTCTATAGAATGCCCGATGCCTCTGCTTGGGTCGAAGACTTCTACCAAGATTTCTCTTTGGATCGGTAACCAGACCCGTACCGCTGCCCATTGGGACTTGCCACAAAACCTAGCCTGTGTGGTTGCTGGAAAGCGCCGCTTCACCCTGCTTCCAATGGAGCAGTTAAAGAACCTCTATATTGGGCCGCTCGACCATACGCTGGCCGGCCAGCCCATCTCGCTGGTAGACTTCAAAGACCCTGACTTCATGACCCACCCGCGCTTTGCGGACGCGGTGAAGGCAGCCCAGATTGCCGATTTGGAGCCGGGCGACGTTCTCTATATGCCCAGCCTGTGGATACACCATGTCGAATCGTTAACCCCCGTCGGCATGCTGGTGAATTTTTGGTGGCGAGATGGCCCAGAGCATTTAGTGACCCCCAGCCTGACCCTTCAGCACGCACTTCTAACCTTGCGCGATCTGCCAAAGGCGGAGAAGCAAGCTTGGAAGACCATCTTCGACCATTATATCTTCCAGTCAGATGAAGACCCCATGGCACATATTCCAGAGGCTGCACGCGGTGTCTTTGGTCCGATCACGCCTGACAGCTTAGCCAAAATAAAAGCACGCCTTCGCCAATCGCTCGATTTGGACTAGGCGGACGACCCATTTCTCTCCATTGGAGAATTCTTAACGCCAAACTCCCTTCGTTGGCACGAAACCAGCAATCCTACTCCCAACACCGGCCAAGTGTGCCGGAAAGAGACAGATCTCAAGATCGTGGAGTAGAACATGGCACAGGCAAAGTATCTCATCGCAACTGCAGCCGTTTTGGCGTTCATCCCAGCAATCGCCAGCGCTCAGCATGCACCTTACGAAGTCTTGAATGGCCAAGTCCAAATGGGGGACGTAGTCTCCACATTGAACGTTGAGTTCCAAAGCTCCCACGGTACCGCCACCAACAACCTTTCCGCCGGTAATACCATGTCGGCTAAAGCGGTTGAGCAGAGCATGAATGTATCCAACACTCAGACACTGCGCGGCACGGTCTCGGCCATCAACGCCGTCACCGGTCAAACTGCACGTGGCGTAACCCAAAGCACCGCGGTTGCCCATGGCAATGCGGCCCAGGTTGAAGGTTGCTGCGCCACCATCGGAATCGATTCTACCCAAACGGCCCAAGCTGGCACAAAGATCACTGCCAAATCCACCATCACCGTCGGTTCGGCTGACTATCTCATCTCTGGTGCTCAAGCCACGGCGAACAGCTTTGGCAGCTTCACCAAGAATGGCTACACCCAAGGCAAAGTGACCCAAACCAGCGCTGCAAAGGTTGACGCTTCTTCGAAAGTGACCGCTTGCTGCAACAATGGTGCAATCTCGTCCAACGCCATTGGCGCGGCGAACTCAGCCCGCTGGGAAGGTGAATCGGCCACGATCTTTGCTGAAGTTGACCAAAACAACACAGGCGCAGTCGCCACCTCTTCAACCGTCGACGTCAACAGCGCAACCAATGTTTCAAGCGGTGCAGCTGCCGCCGGCAACTTGGCCGAAATTCAAAATAAATGGGGCTATGCTCAAATGAGCGGCTCGCAGAACAACAGCGGCAATGTTTCTTCTAGCTCTGTTGTCAATCTCGACAATTTCGAAGGCTTTGCAATGACTGGCTCCAACTCGGTTGGTAACTCGGCTCTGTTGTCGAACTTGGGCTCGGACGTCTCGATGTTCATGGACCAAACCAACAGCGGTAATGTCTCGGCAACCACCACCTTCTCTGGCGCATCGGCTAATGGCGGCGTAGGCCAAGCGACGTCGTCAGCAGTTGGCAATGCCATCACCGCTTACTCCTGCGCTTCGTGCGGCAATGAAAGCGTTTTGGTTGAAGGCCGCACCACTCAATACAACAGTGGCAATGTAACCGCGACCACCACGTTCAACGGCGGCAACATGGGTATGATCTCGGCTAGCGCATCTGCAATCGGCAACAGCGCTACCTTCGTGGCTCAACGTAGCGGCCACTAAGCTTTCCTGAACACGAAACAAAATGGCGGCCCGAAAGGCCGCCTTTTTTTGCGTCCCGACGGGCTCGAAATCTAGAGCAGCTCTTCGGGCCGCACGTCAAAACTCTTGTTGCAGTATTCGCAACGGACCCGGATGAAACCGTCGGCCTCAATCATGTCCGACGCAGCCTCTGCCCCGAATTGCTTGAGTAGAGCGAGAATCCGCTCGCTAGAGCACGTGCAGGCTGTTTCGATGGGCCGGGCTTCAAATAGACGCACGCCATCTTCGTGGAACAAGCGGAATAGCAAGTCACCGGCTGACAAGTCAGCATTGATCAACTCACGGTCTTCCAAGGTTTCAAACAGGATTGAGGCATGCTCCCATGCCATCGCGGTGTCTCCACGCGCACTGTCACCGGCGACCTGCTGAATTAAAGCCCCACCTGCCCGCCATTGTGACCTGCCTGCTGGGCCTTGGGTCTCTGCGCAAGCGATTCGGATCCGGGTTGGAATTTGCTCGGACTGGGCAAAATAGAGTGCCGCGGCTTCAGCCAATGTATCGCCTTCCAGCGCGACTGTGCCCTGATATCGATCCATGTCATCGCCTTGATCCACCGTCATGGCAAAGAGGCCAGGTCCAATCAGCTCAGGCAATGTCGGCTCAGCATTTTCAGTCAATAGCTTGGCCAAAGCCACGCCATCCACATTGGCGTAACCGCGAAGCGCACCATTGGTGCGATACTCTGCGACGATGAAGCGGACCGGACCTTCAAGGCCATTCTCGCCTTGGACCTGAATGATGAGCTTGCCATCGAATTTCAGCGAGGCACCGACTAAAGCCGCCAAGGTCAGCATTTCGCCCAGCAAGCGCGCGACACAATCGGGATATCGATGACGCTGCAGGATTTCATCGACGGTTGCCGGGCCCAAACGCACAATGCGGCCGCGCACGGGTTCGCCGTCGATTTGGAAGGCCGCCACGATATCGTCGGCTGCAGCCATCAAGTCGGCATCGGGATCGGACGGATTGGCATCAAATGTCATTGGCTTGCCCCATGCGCCAAGCACCAGGTCAACACGGCTTTCTGTGCGTGGATTCGATTCTCAGCCTCGTCAAAAATCCGACTTTGCGGACCATCCATGACCGCATTGGTCACTTCCTCGCCGCGATGGGCCGGCAAACAATGCAAGAAAATCGCCTTTGGCTTGGCTTTCGCCATCAAAGCCTCATTGACCTGATAGGGACCTAGCGCCTGCATCCGCTCGCCCACATTCGTATCACCCATCGACACCCAAGTATCGGTCACCACACAGTCTGCGTCAGCAATCGCCTCTGCTGGATCGTCATAAACGTCAACAACAGCCCCAGCAGCACGCCCAGCAGCCAAAACCTCCTCAGGCGGCCGGAAGCCTGCCGGACAAGCCGCAGCCACGTGGAAGCCTAGTTTTGAAGCGGCATGAATAAAGCTGGTGAGCACATTATTGCCATCCCCGGCCCAAGCGATTCTCGCGCCTTTCAGCGCGATCCCGCTTTCTTCGATCGTCATGAGATCAGCTAAGATCTGGCATGGGTGGGAAAAGTCTGTCAGGCCATTAACAACTGGAACCGTGGCATAATGGGCCAGTTCCAACAGGCTAGCGTGACTATTGGCGCGCAAGGCAATGACATCAACCATGCGCGACAAAACACGCGCGGTGTCGGCAATGGATTCACCCCGACCCAATTGGCTAGTTGCCGCATCCATGACCAGCGTCTGTCCACCCAATTGGCGCATCGCCGCGTCGAAAGAAACGCGCGTACGGGTGGAGTTTTTCTCGAAAATAGCCGCCAACACATGGCCAGCGAGTGGCGCATCGGCATCAACTTTGCCTTTGGGCCAGCCTTGACGCGCCCGTTTACGCGCATGGGCCTCATCGAGAATAGACCGTACCTCCTCTGGGGTGAGGCTATCAATATCCAGAAAATGACGCATAGCGAATTGTCCAGTCAGGCCGATTTAAGCGGCTGCTTTGACCTCTGCCTGGGCAGCAGCCAAGGCTGCATCCAGAATGGAGATGGCTTCAGAAACATCGTCTGGCGACACGATCAAAGGTGGGGCCATCCGCAATACATTTTGACCAGCCGTTCCAACCAACATCCCGCGCTCAAAGCACAATTGACGCACTTTCAATGGGTCGATGGTCAGTTTCAAGCCTGCCAACAACCCCTTACCGCGCACATCAACCACGAGGTCTGGATAGCGGTCCTTGAGGCCTGCCAAAGACTGGTGAAGATGGTTCGAGACATCGCGCACATGCTCAAGGAATTCAGGCTGGCTGATTTCGTCAAAAGTCGCGTGCCCAACCGCCATCGCCAAGGGATTGCCGCCGAAGGTCGATCCATGCACGCCACGAACCATGCCGCTGGCCGCTTCTGCTGTGGCTAAGCAGGCCCCCATTGGGAAGCCGCCGCCCATGCCCTTTGCAACGGCCATCACATCCGGGGTAATGCCAGCCCATTCGTGAGCAAACAATTTGCCGGTCCGCCCAGCACCGGATTGCACTTCGTCGAAAATCAGCAAGATGTCATGTTCGTCACACAAAGCGCGCAAGCCCTGCAAGCACTCGTTTGGCACTGCGCGTACGCCACCTTCGCCCTGTACAGGCTCTAAGATAATGCCAGCCGTTGTGGGGCCAATCGCCGCCTTCAGCGCTTCATGATCGCCGAATGGCAATTGACGATAGCCCGGCAATGGCGGGCCAAAGCCTGCGAGATAATTCGGGTTGGCCGCAGCATTGATCGCACCATAGGAGCGGCCATGGAAAGCGCCTTCAAAGCCCAAAATCTCAATCCGCTCTGGATTGCCTTTGGCCGAATGATATTTGCGGGTCAGCTTCAAGCAGGCTTCAATCGCCTCAGTCCCAGAATTGGCGAAAAACACGACGTCGGCAAATGTGGCATCGGTGTATTTCTGTGCCAGTGAGCGCTGAAGCTCGGTCTGATACATGTTGGACATGTGCCAGATTTTGTTAGCCTGCTCGGTCAAAGCTGCGACCAGCTTTGGGTGGCAATGGCCGAGACTATTGGTGGCAATCCCTGCGATAAAGTCGAGATAGCGCTTGCCCTCAGCCGTAAAGACTTCGACGCCTCGCCCTTGCACGAAATCGGCTGGGGCGGGGGAATAGACGGGCATTAACGGGGCAGCGCTCACGGATCATTCTCCAAGTCATGGGCCAAATCATGGGCCAAATCATGTATGTGTGCCGATAGGAGCAAACGAAAAAGGGCCCAGCCTCTGCTAGGTCCCTCGTTCGAAGCCAAATCGGACGGGGTCCTTTTACAGCCTTATGCGCGCATGCGCCACCCCGTCTTGAACACCCGCCAACAGGTAAAGACCAGCACGAGACTGATGAGGCCAGTCGACACCGCGCTCGTCATCACATCGGCATCGGCATGTCCTGTAAAGCCATAGCGAAAGCCATCAATCAGATGAAAGACGGGGTTCCAGAGTGACAGCGTATGGAAGGGTTCTGGCAGCACCTTGATGGAATAGAATGTGCCTGACAAGAAGGTCAAAGGCGTGATCAAGAAGCTGGTGACAAAAGCCAGATTATCGAACTTATCCGCCCAAATCCCGCCCAAGACACCAAAGGCGCCAAACATGATCGCCCCGGTCAAGCCGAAGTAAAGCGTCCAGCCGATATGCTTGGGCATCACATTGGCAAAAATGGTGATCGACACGGCCATAGCCAAAGCCACCAAAAGCCCTCGCGTTGTGGCCCCAGCGATAAAGCCCGCGGTCAACTCCCCAGCTGACAAGGGCGGCATCAAGAAGTCCACCGTCGTGCCTTGAACTTTTGCGACAATCAAGGACGAGGACGAATTGGCAAACGCGTTTTGAATGATCGACAACATGATCAGACCAGGAGCCAAGAAGTCCGCAAAAGGGATCCCGCTCATCATCCGTTTGTCTGCACCAAAGGCCATGACAAACACCACCATCAACAGCCAAGTGGAGACAACTGGGCCAAAAATCGTTTGAACGGCCACTTTCCAAAAGCGGCGTACTTCGCGCTGATAAAGCGTTTGCAGGCCAATCCAATTCAAAGCGCCATAGGCGCGCGGTGCGGGGGGAGTCGCGGGCTGGGTCATTGCGCTAGTTTGACCTCACAGCGCTGTGAAGGAAAGGCCTTTCGCACACCAAACCCTGTCATTGAGCGGCAAACTTGCTTAGTTTGCTGCTCATGAATCCATTCTTAGAAGCATTGGTCCAGCCAAGCCGCACCTTGGTGATGGGCGTTATCAATGCCACGCCGGACAGTTTCTCAGACGGCGGCCAATTTTTGAGCGTCGACGCGGCCCTAGAGCAGGCGCGGAGACTGATCGCGCAAGGGGCAGATATCCTCGATATTGGCGGCGAAAGCACCCGTCCCGGCTCTGATCCGGTCGATACAGGCGAAGAATTTGCGCGCGTCTTACCGATTATTGAGGCGATCCGGCGGGAGAGTTCTATTGCCATTTCCATTGATACCCGCAAACCCGAAATTGCCCGCGCCGCTGTTGCAGCGGGAGCTAATTGCTGGAACGATGTCTCGGCGCTGACTTTTGCGCCAGATAGCCTCGCGACTGCTGTGGAACTGGATGTACCCGTTGTGCTGATGCACGCCCAAGGCGATCCGAAGACTATGCAGCAAGACCCGCACTATCGCGACGTGACGGGCGAGGTTTTGAACTTTTTGGTTGGGCGCATCGGCCAAGCCATCCAAGCTGGTCTGAAGCTCTCTAACATCATCGTCGATCCCGGCATCGGATTTGGCAAAACCTTAGAGCATAATCTGACTTTGTTGCGCGACTTGCCCCGTTTCGTCGCGCTAGGTCGGCCCGTTCTGGTTGGGGCCTCGCGTAAGCGCTTTATCGCCGCCCTCGACCAGGGTGCCGAAGTGGGCGATCGTTTGGGCGGCTCTGTTGCAGCAGCTCTATTTGCCGCCCAACATGGCGCACAGATCCTGCGGGTTCATGATGTCGCAGAGACCCGCCAAGCCCTGACCGTGCAAATGGCCCTGTTAGACGTTTAAGGGCCTCGATTAGGCTCATTCATTCTCCTAGTCCAAAAGTGAGAGGCAATTTCATGACGAGCGAACCCAAAGGCCGCGTTCTGATCGTGGCGGGCAGTGACAGTGGTGGCGGTGCCGGCATTCAGGCCGACATTAAGGCCGTCACAGCGCTGGGTGGTTTTGCCATGACGGCTGTAACCGCTATCACTGTGCAGAATACGCTGGGCGTGTTCGACGTGCATCCAATTCCTCTCAAAGTCATTCGCGATCAAATTTCCTGCGTGGCAAGCGATCTGGGCGTCGATGCGGTCAAAACCGGTATGCTCGGCAGCATCGAGACCGTTGAGACGGTTGCCGAAGCCCTTGAAGCTTACACCAGCTCCGTACCCCGTGTGATAGATCCCGTCATGGTAGCCAAGGGCGGGCATCCTTTGCTGGAGGATAAGGCCGTCGCCGCTGTGAAGAGTTTGATGATTCCGCTTGCAGGCCTGTTGACCCCCAATGCCCCTGAGGCGGAACGTTTGGCAGATGTTGCGGTTGATGGGATCAATGGTCAGCGGCGGGCAGCTGAGCGCTTGTTGCGGTTGGGTGCTTCTGCTGTTCTGGTCAAAGGTGGCCATATTCCTGGGGCTCGCTTCACCGACCTCTTGGCCACGCAAAAGGGTGAAGTCTTCTTTGAGGCCGAGCGGATTGATACAAGTTCCACCCATGGAACCGGCTGCAGCTTGGCGAGCGCGATTTCCGCTTTGCTCGCCCAAGGGGTTGAGCTCGAAGAAGCTGTGGAGCGTGCGCGGGCTTATTTGGTCGAAGCCATCAAGCGCGCACCCGGCTTTGGCAAAGGCCATGGCCCCCTCAATCATGCTTGGCCCTTCCAGAAATGAGCGAGACCCTTGAGACCCGCTTAATCGACATGGTGCGTGCCAGTCCGAAAGTGATGGAGGTGCTGACCCTTGTTCGCGACGCCAATTTGCCAGACTGGCGGCTTGTCGCGGGTTCCATCTATGGCACCGTCTGGAATGCCCTGACGGGAAGGCCCGCCGATTATGGCATCAAGGATTATGACATTTGCTACTTTGATCCAGACACCTCTTGGGACGCCGAAGACCGCATCATCAAGGCGGTGGATCAATTGTTGCCGGAAGCCTTGAAGCCCTTGGTTGAAGTGCGCAATCAAGCCCGCGTCCATTTGTGGTTTGAGCAACGCTTTGGCAGCCCCTATGCGCCTTTGAGTTGTACCGACGAATCGCTGGAACGCTATTTGTGTTTCAGTGATGCCATTGCGGTTCGCTTAGAGGCTGATGACAGCATCAGCCTCGCAGCCCCGTTCGGGCTTGAAGACATGTTCGCCATGACCTTACGCCCAAATCCAAAGCGCGGGGCCACAGGCAATACCAAAGCTAAAGTGGCCGGCATTCAAGCCCGCTGGCCGGAAGTTCAATTCAAGGAAGCCTGATATGCGCCAGTTTCTCGTCGATGCCTTTGCCTCAAAGCCCTTCACCGGCAACCCAGCCTGTGTGGTGGAGCCGTTTGATGTGTGGCCCGATGCGGCTTGGATGCAGACTTTGGCAATGGAGAATAATCAGGCCGAGACCGCCTATCTCCTAAAGACCGAAGACCCAGCCCGCTTTGGCCTGCGCTGGTTTACCCCGGCGCTTGAGATTCCTTTGTGCGGCCATGCGACTTTGGCCTCCGCCCATGTTTTGCTGAACGAACTGGGGATTCAGGCCCCAGTCCTCATCTTTGACACCATGAGTGGACAATTGACCGTGCGGACGCTGGACGATGGCCAGCTAGAGCTCAACTTCCCCGCCAATCCCCCAGTTCAGATTGAGACCCCGGCAGGTTTAGCAGAGGCTTTAGGCGCTGAAGTCCTCGAGACTTGGGTCGGCAATTATGCCGTTGCCATTGTGAAGAATGAGACAGTCCTGCGAGAGCTTAAGCCAAACCTTGCGGTGATTGAACGGATTTGCACCGAGCAGTTAGAGCGCAATCGGGGCAATCTGATGGTATCTGCCTTTGCGGATCCAGGCGCGGACTATGAAGTGGTTAGCCGATTCTTTGCGCCGGGTTCTGGCATTGCCGAAGACCCTGTGACCGGCTCTGCCCATTGCATCATCGCACCTTTGTTCTCCGACAAGTTGGGCAAGTCGAGGATCGCCTATTTCCAAGCCTATCCCGGTCGCGGTGGGGCTTTGACCTGCGAAGTTGTCGGTGACCGCGTGCTCTTGCGCGGGACGGCTGTGACTGTACTCGACGGGCAATTGCGGGTTTAGCCCTCTTTCTTGTTAGGCCACTTCCCCCTAAACCCGTGGTCAAATTCTTGGAGAGAAATGATGGCAAATCCTGAGTGGAAGCGCGTTGAAGCGCATATGAACCGGGTCTTCCGCACGAAGGACGTGATCTTGAAGCCACGTGCCGGGGTGAAGGATTCGATGGAAGTGTATTTGGGCCCTGAATTCCTGGGCACCGTCTATATCGATGAAGATGAGGGCGAGACCTCTTACATCTTTGAAATGGCCATTCTGGATATTGATCTGGAAGACTAATCGCCCTTTCGGGCGACAAGATTTAGCCCGCCACAGAAGCTCTGCGGCGGGCTTTTCTTTTGGAACTTAGAGCACGCTCAACATGCTGGCGACCAAGGGGTGTCGCACGATGTCGACATCGGCCAATCGAACAACCGCCACATCGTCCAACCGATCCAGCGCATCAGCAATTTGGCCAAGGCCGGAGAGTTCTGGCAAGAGATCCGTCTGAGCAGGGTCGCCCGTCACGACCATGGTCGAATGCCAGCCTAAGCGCGTGAGCAGCATTTTGAGTTGGCCATAAGTGCAGTTCTGCGCCTCATCAATCACGACAAAGGCATTGTTGAGAGTCCTGCCGCGCATGAAGCCAATCGGGGCAATTTCGATCAGGCCTTCCACCATCATCGTCTTCAGGCGCTTTGGGCTCAAGCGATCGGACAGAGCATCCATCAAGGGACGCAGATAGGGGGCGAGCTTTTCCTCCATGTGTCCGGGCAAGAAGCCAATCGATTCGCCTGCTTCAACTGCAGGTCTCGACAAGACGATGCGCGACACGCGACCTGCTTCCAGCGCCTCAACTGCCTTTGAAATCGCGAGGTATGTTTTGCCCGTTCCGGCCGGACCAATCGCGACCACCAGCGGATTTGTATCAATCGCGTCCAACAATCTTTCCTGACCCGCCGTACGGGGTTTGACCTTTTTCAAGAAGCTCTGATCGCGGTCCAACCCGTCATCCTTTGCCGTTGGGTTCCAGCCAAACAGCGCCCGTACATTCGATTCTTCCTGTGTGTAGGAGCCATGTTTCGAGCTCCCCAAGCTGTGCGATTGACGCGACTGCTCTGCTTGATCACGGGTGCGACGGACTGCTGGGCGTTTAGCCATAGACATGCTCCTTCAGGACTTGCTTCGTGGAAACAAAAAACGCCGCAGACCTTGGGGCTGCGGCGCGCTCAGAATTGTTGATTTTCAACAAGACGCTCAGAGAACCAACCCAAAGGCTGGCAGGGTCTGGATCATGAATGCTCGCTCGTGCGATCACTAAGCCCCCTTATCACGTGAGAACCGAAGACCTCTTCGACCTCGCCGCGAATCTCTGTTGCGATGTCATCCTAGCAGAGTAAATGAGTTGTTAACGTCACAAATTCTTATCGGAAGGGATTTTTCCATGAGCTTTATTCAAGGTGCCTATTCTTTGGGCGATGCGACCCCGACGCTGCCTGCGCCCGGCGATTACTGGATCGCCCCCAATGCGACCGTCATTGGCAATTGCATCCTGCACCACAATGCAAGCGTCTGGTTTAATGCGGTTTTGCGGGGCGATAATGACCCGATCACCATTGGCGAGAACTCTAATATCCAAGACGGCGCCATCCTTCATACTGACCTTGGTATCCCGCTCACTATCGGCAAGAACGTCACCGTTGGCCATTTGGCCATGCTCCATGGGTGCGAGATTGGCGATAATAGCTTGATCGGCATCGGTGCCGTGGTGCTAAATCGGGCAGTGATTGGCAAAAATTGTATCATTGGAGCCAAAGCGCTCATCCCCGAAGGCAAAGTGATTCCCGACAATTCCCTCGTGATGGGCGCACCGGGGAAAGTGATTCGCGAAGTAGGGCCAGAGCAAGCCCAGTTTCTGACGGGGTCTGCCCTGCACTATGTCGAAAACTGGAAACGCTTTCACGCAAGTTTGAAGCCCGTGACTGCATCCTAAGCCAATCCGTCATAAGGTTGGAATAAAATTCGGCTATCCGCCCCCTAGGGTCTACCCATTGGAGGGAATATGTTTCGTGCTGCCAACTTCGTCCTTGTGCCGGCTTGCTTGAGCCTGCTTCTTGCTGGCTGCGCGACAGAGTTGCCGATTGCTGAGCGCATTGCACGTGCAACGCCTGCGGTCACGGTTGTGGCACGCGGGGAGACGGTACCCGTTGGCTCTGCCAATCAAGATGCCGCTGATGATCCGGCAATCTGGCGCAACCCAGCTCTGCCACAGGCCAGCCTGATCGTCGGGACCGACAAAAAGGCCGGGCTTTATGCTTATGATTTGGACGGAAAGATCCGCGACTTCTTTGATGCTGGTCGGGTGAATAATGTTGATCTGCGAGCGGAAGTTCTCGTTGCTGGCACACCGCGGATTGTGGTCGCTGCCAGCGACCGCAATGACATAGCCCAAGCCAAGATTGCTCTATTCACCCTAGACCCCGACAGCGCCAAATTAACCCCCCTCGGCACCGTTCCAGCGGGTAGCGGTGAAGCCTATGGCATTTGCCTCGGCCAAAGCGAGGGCACGCTTTATGCCTTTATGGTCTTGAAGGACGGCACCATCCATCAGGTCGCGTTGGATTTAGCTGGCCCCTCCCCCGCTGGCCAGATTGTGCGCACGATGGAGCTTGCCACCCAATCGGAAGGCTGTGTGGTCGATGAGAAGACCCAGCGGCTTTATGTGGCGGAAGAAGATGTCGGCCTCTGGCGTTTTGACGCCCGGCCAACTGGCCCGACTGTTCCCATCAAAATTGCTGCTGCCGATGGCAAAAACATTGTGGCAGACGCCGAAGGTGTTGCTTTGGCAGACGGCCCGGGTGATGCGCGTTATATCCTCGTCTCCAGTCAAGGCGACAATGCCTATACGATCTTTTCAGCCAGTGACGAGGCCTATGTCGGCCGGTTCAGGATTGCTGCGGGAACCTTTGGAGCAACCGAAGAGACCGATGGGATTGAGCTGATTGTCGGCGACTTTGGCCCTGCCTACCCCGGCGGCCTGTTTATTGCCCAAGATGGCATCCAAGCTGGCGGCGCTCAGAACTTCAAACTGGTGGCCTGGGACGACATCAAAGCCGCCATCGGTCTTGCACCTTGAATAAAATCAAGCGCCCGACCGAAATCAAGCGCTTGATTTAAATTAATTTTTAAAGCCTAAACGGCCTTAAATCGCGCCGTGGCAGGCCTTGAAGCGCTTGCCAGACCCGCACGGGCATGGGGCGTTACGCGGTGTATCAAGCCAAGCGCGCGGCATATCGCCCAAAGGCGATGGCACCAAATCATCTGCTGCCGCCCCCATTTCATCCAAGCCGGTGTCTGGCAAAGGATGGCTGGAGAGCCAATTTGGGTTGAGGCCCATGCCGTCGCCAATGCCGGCACCAAAGCCGCCATCAATGGTCGCCATGCTGGGGTCAAAGTCAGCGGGCACCATCGGTTGGTCCGGCTGGACCAATTGGACGTTCATCAAGAAGCGCGTGACGTCCGTGCGCAAATCCGTCCGCATCTTCTCAAACATCGAGAAAGCGTCAGTCTTATACTCAATCAACGGATCGCGCTGACCATAACCGCGCAAATGGATAACCGAGCGCAAGTGATCGACTTGGGTCAAATGCTCACGCCATTTGAGGTCGATGGTCTGCAACAGGACTTGCTTTTCGATATAGCGCGACTGTTCGTCGCCCATCATGGCAACTTTTTCAGACCAAGCTTTGTCAGAAGCATCAATAATGGCTTGGCGAATGTCATTGTCATCCACGCCTTCTTGCGCCGCCATTTCCTTGGCAGGAATGTCTAAGCCAAGAACTTCTTTCACTTCGGCTTCCAAGCCATCGGTATCCCATTGTTCGGGTAGCAGCTTTGGCGGCATATATTCTTCGCACAACGTGTCGACGACTTCATGGCGCATGTGCTGGACGGTCTCTTCGACGTCCTCGGTGCGCATGAATTCCTTACGCTCTTCAAAGATCTGCTTGCGCTGATCATTGATCACATCGTCATATTTCAACAAGTTTTTGCGGATTTCGAAGTTGCGGGCTTCAACGCGCTTTTGGCTGATTTCCATCGCCTTATTCATCATGCGCTCTTCGATGGGCTCATCTTCGTCCACTTTCAGAACGCGCAGGATTCCCGCCATGCGCTCGCCGCCGAAGATACGCAGCAAATCGTCATCGCAGGAGATGTAGAAGCGGCTCTTGCCAGGGTCGCCTTGACGACCAGTCCGGCCGCGCAGCTGATTGTCGATGCGGCGGCTTTCGTGGCGCTCAGTCCCCAAGACATAAAGGCCACCTAACTCCATCGCCTTAGCTTTTTTGACCCCGATGTCGGCCATGATTTCATCATGCAGGCTCTTCAGCTCTGCTTCCGTCATGGACCGGCCCCACGCAGCCTCGCGGGTGCGACGCTCCTTTTCGAGGCGCATTTCCGGATTGCCGCCCAACTGAATGTCCGTGCCGCGGCCTGCCATATTGGTGGCGATTGTTACCGCGCCGGGCACACCGGCTTCTGCAACGATTTCGGCTTCTTCGGCATGCTTGTGCGCGTTCAAGACCGAATGCGGGATGTTGTCGGCCTTCAGCAATTCAGAAATCGTCTCAGACTTCTCAATCGAAGCCGTACCGACAAGGATGGGCTGGCCGCGCTCATAGCATTCGCGGATATCGCGCATGATCGCTTTGTGCTTACCAGCTTCGTTTTGATAGACAACATCGTTCTCGTCGATCCGCGCAACCGGGCGATTGGTTGGGATTTCCACGACTTGAAGACTATAGATATCCTCAAACTCGGCCGCTTCCGTTTGCGCAGTACCTGTCATGCCGCCCAGCTTCTCGTACAGGCGGAAATAGTTTTGGAAGGTGATGGAAGCCAGCGTTTGGTTCTCAGGCTGGACCGGCACCAGTTCTTTGGCTTCAATGGCTTGATGCAAGCCATCCGATAAGCGCCGTCCCGTCATCATCCGACCGGTGAATTCGTCGATAAGCACCACTTCCTCGTCTTTAACGATATAGTCCTTGTCGCGGGTATAGAGCACATGGGCGCGCAAGGCTTGGTTGGCGTGGTGCACAATGGTGGTGTTCACCGCTTCATAGAGCGCGCCTTCCAGCAAGCCACGCTCACGCAGCAAATCTTCAATATGCTCAGAGCCCTTCTCGGTATAAACTGCTGAGCGTTGCTTCTCATCATGCTCATAATCATCCTTGTCGAGCAGATAGATGAGTTCATCCATTGCCCGATAGAAGTCCGACCGATCGTCCGTCGGGCCTGAAATGATCAGAGGCGTGCGGGCTTCGTCGATCAGGATGGAGTCCACTTCGTCGACAATCGCAAAATGATGGTCGCGCTGGACCATTTCATCGAGCGTATATTTCAGATTGTCACGCAGATAATCAAAGCCAAATTCGTTATTGGTGCCATAGGTGATGTCCTTGGCATAATTGATGCGGCGCTGATGGTCATCGAGACCGGGCACGATCACGCCAGTTTCCATGCCGAGGAAGCCATAAATCCGGCCCATCCATTCTGCGTCTCGTCGGGCGAGATAGTCATTGACCGTCACGACATGGGCACCCTTGCCTTGCAGGGCATTGAGATAGACAGGCGCGGTTGCCACCAAGGTCTTGCCTTCGCCGGTGCGCATTTCAGCAATCGCGCCAGAGTTCAGCACCATCCCGCCAACCAGCTGCACATCATAATGGCGCTGACCAATGGCCCGGAAAGCTGCCTCGCGCACCACGGCGAAGGCTTCATCCATAATGTCATCAAGGGTCGCACCGGCTGCCAGCTTGGCCTTAAACTCGTCGGTCTTGCCACGCAGAGCATCGTCGCTGAGTGCTTTGATACCTACTTCCAGCGGATTAATCCGCTGCTCCACCCGCTGGATGAACGACTTCACGCGGCGGTCGTTTGAGGATCCAAACAGCTTCTTGACGATATTCAACATGAATTTCCGGCCTGACCTGCGCCGGAAATTCCGGCAATAATGGAGCCTTACACATCTGATGCATCACATGTGTAAGGGGCGCGAAAGCCGCGCCAAAGCAACTCGTTTGGTGCGTGAGGTAAGAACGCGGCGGAAGCATGTCAACGCGCGTCCATGCACTGCACGACAAAAAGGTGCTTTATAGTCTTCCTTGCCAGCGTTTGCGTGCTAGGTCATGGAGAAAAATCAGGGAGAGAAACATGTCATATGAGTTTTGCAGCACCCAAATCGATGGCCGTGTCTTAACGGTCACGATTAATCGTCCCGAAGCAATGAATGCCCTCCATCCGCCTGCTAATGCCGAATTGGCAGAGGTGTTCGATGGGTTTGCTGCCAATCCCGACCTGTGGGTTGCCATCATCACTGGTGCGGGTGACCGCGCTTTTAGTGCCGGCAATGACCTTAAATACCAAGCCTCGGGTGGCAAAATGTATGTGCCCGACAGCGGTTTTGCAGGCCTGACCAGCCGCTTTAACCTGACTAAGCCAGTGATTGCCGCCGTTAATGGTATCGCCATGGGGGGCGGGTTTGAGATCGCGCTCGCCTGCGATTTGATCATCGCCTCTGATAATGCGGTGTTTGCCTTGCCAGAGCCAAAAGTCGGCTTAGCGGCCTTAGCTGGCGGTTTACACCGTCTGCCGCGCCAGATTGGGCAGAAACAAGCGATGGGCATGATTTTGACGGGCCGCCGGGTTGGTGCTGAAGAAGGTAAAACTTTGGGCTTCGTCAATGAAGTGACGACACCAGCAGACCTTATAGCACGCGCCCAAGCATGGGCGGATATGATTGTGGAATGTTCGCCCACCTCCATCCGTGCCTCGAAAGAAGCCGTCTACCGGGGACTGGATGAGCCTTCGCTGGAAGCAGCCTATCGCGGTCAGTCCAAATATGGCGAAATCAATGCCATGTTTAAGTCACCCAATGTGATTGAAGGTCCAATGGCATTTGCGCAAAAGCGCAAGCCACAATGGACAGGCTGAACGCTATTTTCACTTGCCCAGCCAGCGGCTTCGCGCCAAACACGAGGCAGACCCAAATATGGGCAAACCACGAGTAAATCTCACGACGGGGAGTTCTTAAATGGCCACAGCGGCAGCTGAAGACCGGTTCGACTATATCATAATTGGCGCGGGTAGCGCCGGCTGTGTGCTCGCCAATCGGTTAAGCGAAGACCCTTCAGTCCGTGTCTTGGTGCTGGAAGCGGGCGGGCGGGACAACTCGATGTTGGTGCGGATGCCCGCCGGTGTCGGCACCCTGATCAAGGGCAAGAATGCCCACAATTGGGCCTTTACAACCGAAGGCCAAACCAATCTCAATAATCGCCCGCTCTATTGGCCCCGCGGTAAAGGCTGGGGTGGGTCGAGCTCGATCAATGGCATGATCTATATTCGCGGCCACGCTCGCGACTATGACCAATGGGCGCAAATGGGCCTTAAGGGTTGGAGCTTTTCGGAAGTCCTGCCCTATTTCAAGCGCTCAGAGACCCTCGAGACAGGTGGCGACGCCTTTCACGGCTCGACCGGGCCCTTGCATGTCTCCTGGGGCAAATCGTCCAACCCGCTCTATCACGCACTCGTTGAATCCGCTGTCCAAGCTGGCCATAAGAAATCGGACGATTTCAACGGCTATGACCAAGAAGGCTTTGGCGCGTATCAATTGACCATCAAGGACGGGGAACGTTGGTCGGCTTCCTTTGCCTATCTCAAGCCTGCCCTAGCCCGCCCGAATCTAGCCGTGCGCAGCCACGCCCACACGACCAAGCTTTTGTTTGAAGACAAGGTCTGTGTTGGCGTCGAATATGCCCATGATGAGAAGTCACCCCGCTCACGCGTTTATGCCAACAAGGAAGTTTTGGTGTGCGCCGGGGCCGTGCAATCGCCGCAAATTCTGATGGTCTCGGGCATTGGCCCGGCTGAGTCGTTGCAACGCGTCGGCGTAGAGGTTCTGGTCGATAGCCCTGATGTGGGGCAGAATCTGCAAGACCATTTGGACGTGCTGCTTCTGCAAAACTGCACCCAACCCATCACGGCTTTCTCGCTCAATCGGGGCTTGAAGCAATATCTGACGGCGCTGACCTATTTGTTCCGCAAGGAAGGCTTGGGTCGTGAGAACTTCCTCGAGTCGGGTGGCTTTGCGAAATCGCGCGAAGGCCTCGACCGGCCAGACTTGCAATTCCACTTCGTCAACGCCTTGGTGCAAGACCACGGCAATGTGGCGGCCACCCAAGACGGCTTCTCACTGCATGTCTGCCAATTGCGTCCCGAGAGTCGGGGCGAGATCAGCTTGGCTAGCGCCAATCCGTTTGCGGCACCTAAGATCGACCCCAATTATCTGGCCACCGAAGAA
>JAJTGP010000177.1 GCA_021299265.1 Hyphomonadaceae bacterium
CGCCGCAGACCACGTCGCCCAAGAAGTCGAGCAGGACATAGTCAAAGCCCCAATCATGGAAGCCGAGTTTCTCGAGCAGCTCAAACCCATGGATAATGCCGCGACCGCCACAGCCGCGCCCAACTTCGGGGCCGCCCAATTCCATGGCGAACACGCCATCGCGGACAAAGCAGACATCCTCGATGCGGACTTCTTCACCCGCGAGTTTTTTCTTTGCCGAGGTTTCGATGATGGTGGGGCAGGACTTGCCGCCAAACAAAAGCGAGGTGGTGTCAGACTTGGGGTCACACCCGATCAGAAGGACGCGCTTGCCTTGTTGCGCCATCATATAGCTGAGGTTGGAGAGGGCAAAGCTCTTGCCGCTGCCACCTTTGCCATAAATCGCGATAACTTGGGTTTCTTTGGTAACTTCACCCGTGTGAACGGGATCTGGCTCCTGCGAAGCTTCCTCTACCAGTGCACGTCTATCTAATAGCGTTACGGTCATGCGCAGCCTCTCCAGTCCAAGATCATTTTGAGACAGGCCGCATCGGTAAATGCGGTCCTGTAGGCACCGGCGGCACCTTGGGCTTCGACTTCGTGCGTGATGAGATCGTCAAGCGAGAGACGACCATCGTCGACGAGGTCTAATGTTGCGGCCAGATCGGCCGGGGTCCATTCAGCGGCGATGCGAATACGCGCCTCACGCATGAAAGCGGGTGGGAAGGCGAAGCTGATTGGCTGGTCGTAGAAGCCCGCCAAGACAATCTCGCCACCACGGGCCAAACGCCCGATCCAGCTGGCGATGAAGGTCCCTGCACCACTGGCGACGAGAATGACGCGATAGTCGCGACGATCATCGTCAGAAGGGTCACAGACGCCATAGCCTATAGCGCCATCGCGCCGATCCGGATTGGTTTCCCAGACCACGGGTGCGGGATAGCCCTCAGCCACGACGATGCGGGCTAATAACCGGCCCAAGACACCGTGGCCGATGATCAATTCTGGTGGCAGCGCGCCATCGGCAATCGCATGACGGGCCGTGGCGGCGAGGGCGATCAGAACGCCGCGGCTGGCCAAGGATTCTTGAATAGGAATAACCCGCGCGCTGGGCGCGATCAGCCGTTGGGCAGCGCCACCAAACAGGCCACGGGCCCCGATGAAGCCGGTTGAGCCTGGGATGAAGACCGTCTCCCCAATACGGGATTTCGCGTCTTCACCGGCGTCCACCACGCGGCCAACCGATTCATAGCCTGGCACAAGAGGATAACCCATGCCCGGGAATGGCGGCATCCGGCCACTCCACAGCAAGCGCTCTGTACCCGTACTAATGCCGCTGAAATCGACATCCACAATGACGTCGTCGCGGCCAGCATCCTTAAGCTCAAGCGTTTTCAGCGAGAGTTTTTCAGGTGCCTCCAGAACAACGGCCAAAGTTTCCATGCCAACATTTCCCCGTGAATGCAGTATCCGCACCCACTCATCCAGAGTGTCACCTTAATTGGACGATTATAGATGTCAATTGAAACTGACGCGAAATCGTTACGATCACTGAGGGAAAGTTTTTTGGTGAAAAAGCCGTAAAAACGGGGCTTTCGGCCGGATTCGGCTATGGATGGGCGATTAGGACACGGACGAGCATGGGTGTTCTGGTCGGTTTGTTCACGATGCGGCTAAAGCCGGCTGCTTGTGCCATGGCGCTAATTTCGGCTGGCGTGCGGGCTCTGCCACGGCCCATCGCCATCAAATAGAAGCCAAAATAGGCCTCGGCCATTGGGTCGCGATCAGGGAATCCAGACATGGGTTCGGCAATCATCAAGACGCCATTGGCAGGCAAAGCAGCATGGGCAGCGCGCAACAGCTTCATCACCGTCGCATCATCATGATCGTGCAGAATGCGGACGAGCGAGATGATGTCGGCCCCCGGCGGCAGGACGCCATCGAGGAAATTGCCGCCTAGCGCTTGCGCCCTCTGCGCCAAAGGACCAGCCGCAAACGCTGCGCGGGCGCGATCAGCAACCGCCGGCAAGTCAAAAACCCGCACATTTAAGTGTGGTGCATGGTTTGCCGCCGCGGAGGCAAACGCCCCTTCACCACCGCCGACATCCATTAAGACCCGATGTTGGCTCAACGAATAAGCATCGAGAATGTCGCTGGCAATCATCGGCTGGGTTGCGCCCATCAAGGCCGAATAGGGCGAGATGGATTCGGCTTGAGTCTGATCGGGCCGATCATAAGCGGCATAAGGCCAGAAGGAAGCCAATTGCCCCTGCCCGCCACCGTGCTTCAAGAGTGCAACTGGGTCTGCGAGATCGGCATAGAAGAGCGCATGGTGGCGGATCATATCGCCCAGCCCGGCATTGCCGAGAAGGGCTGCGCCCTGCATGCCCAGTGCGTACCGATCTGCACCCGCCAACTCCACCAGATCGAGGGATTGGGCCGCTGTCAGAAGACGCGCAGCAGACTCCAGCGGCAGATCCATAGCTTCTGCCAAAGATTGCGTGGTCTTGGGGCCGTCTGCCAGAAGTTCCGGCAAGCGCAATTGTACGCAGGCCAATAGAACTTGAGAATAAACGAATCCAGCCACGAGGCCGAACAAGCGGTCTGCGCTGTGATGAGCAATCGGTCGGGTTAGAAAAAAGCCGGCAGCCCAGCGCTGAAAGCTTGGATTTGAGACCAAGCCATTGCGCCATGCTGTCCAAGCATCCAGCCAGGAACGGGGTATCATGGATGTCTAGGCAGCGCTGCGGGCAAGTTGCTTTGGCACAAGCCGCGTCGCCTGAACCCGCACCGTTTCGCGCAAGGCCTTAGCCCCGGCACAGTCTGGAATGGATTGCGCGGCGCGGTCTAAATGCGATTCCAACAGGGCAACCGCACCTTGCACGCCGAGTGAGGTCACCGCACTTGGCCGTTGTAACGCGTGGTCGCGGCCGCTGGTCTTGCCGGATTCTTCGCAATCACCCAAAGCATCCAACAGATCATCGGCAACCTGATAGGCCGCCCCTAAACCTTCGCCCAAGGCACGCCAAGGTGTGGGATCAGCGCCCGCAGCCAATGCGCCTGCGGTGGTTGCCGCCACAAACAGCGCACCGGTTTTAGCCTGATGATAGGCATCCATTGGGGCAGAAGTCTCACATTCCCAAGCTTGGCCTGCAACAATGCCATATGGTGCGCCAACGCCGCGCGCGATGCAGGAAATCAAGCCCGGCAAGCGAGCGGGGTCTTGCGCCCCAGCCCGCGCTAATACTTCAAACGCCATCACGATTAGGGCGTCACCGGTTAGAAGCGCCAAGGGTACACCAAACTTTGCATGTACCGTTGGCTTACCACGTCGCAGATCTGCATCGTCGAAGCACGGCAAGTCGTCGTGAACCAAAGAAGCGCAGTGCAAAAGCTCAATCGAAGCAGCCGCCGAATCGGCCAAGTCCGGATTGGTCCCACCGCAGGCAGCAGAGACAGCTAAACAGAGTTGCGGGCGAACCCGCGCCCCGCCCGGGAAGACCGCATACCGCAGAGCAGCAGCCAATCCGGGCGCTGCATCATCCGCTTGCGCCATGGCTACAGCGGCTTCCAATGCCCGCTCAATCCGTGCTGTATGCGACATATCTCGCTCTCCAACCTCAATCTGTCAGACGATTTGGACACATGTTAGCGTCTAGGTCAATTGACTTTTTAACGGTTTTGCATGGAACTGACGTCTCAATGGTGCAGCTTTCTTCCGATCAGAGCCTCAAAGGTCCAAATTTCACCGCCCCGGTGGGTGGCGATGGGGGCTATATTTGGTGGTATCTGGATGCGGTAAGCGACGACGGCAAGTATGGGATAACCCTGATTGCCTTTATCGGCAGCGTGTTTTCCCCTTATTATGCTTGGTCTGGCTGGAAAAATCCGTTCGACCATTGCGCGATCAATGTGGCCCTCTACCGGTTAGACGGGGCGGGTGGACGATGGGCCATGACCGAACGGCGGGCAGATCAATTAGATCGTAGTGCGCACCATTTTGCGGTTGGGCCGAGTTCTCTGCATTATACGGGAAGTGAATTGGTGGCGGATATCTTTGAAGTCTGCGTCCCGATTCCCTCACGTCTGAAAGGTCGCATCCGCCTGATCCCCGAGGTGGAAACAGGGGCTAGTTTTGATCTCGACTTAAATGGTCGACACAAGTGGCGACCCTTAGCACCCCGGTCACGGGTAGAGCTTTCTTTCGATAGCCCAAGTCTGTCTTGGTCGGGTGACGGTTATTTCGATACCAATTCCGGACAAGAGCCTTTAGAGCGGGCCTTTCAAGATTGGCATTGGGGGCGCGCCCATCGCGGGAACGACTTGCGGCTCTTCTATGATGTCACCAACCGATCTGGACCACGGCGTGCGACGTTTTTGAAGGTAAGCCATGACGGCTGCGTATCGGAAACAGCGCCGACCCAGCAAAAGCACTTAGGGAGAACCTTTTGGGGGATTGACCGCGAAGCTTGGTCAGATGGGCCTGATCCTGCCCGCGTGATTAAGACGCTTGAGGATGCACCTTTTTATGCGCGTTCTGCTTTGGAGAGCGAACTTGAGGGCGAAAAGGTTTTGATGATGCACGAAACCTTGAATCTGGATCGGCTTAAGATGCCGGTCGTGCGCGCAATGCTACCCTTCCGGATGCCCCGACGCATTTTTTAAAGACGCTTTTTCCTGTTCGGCCTGCTTCTTTGCCTCTTCTGCTGCGATCCTTTTCGGAGATAGCGAGATCACCTGCCAAAGAGCAAAACCCAAAATCGAAACGCCGAACAAAATCTCCATGAGGAACATTGGACTAAATGTCATCGGCTTCGACTCCCTGTTCGATCCCGTATTTCAAGGTCTGAGAATAGATCCATGACCCAATTAAGGTCATCCTTCACGCTGTGCCCCCGCTTGTTGGCTGGTCCAAAACCCGGAGGGGATTGAACGATTGCCGCCACCAAAGGCCGATTTACCCCGCGCGCGATCGACAATTCACCTTTTGGTGCTGGGCGCGCAGCCCGTTGCATCGCCGACCCAACCAGCCAAGCCTTGCGGGCGGCTGTGGTGCTGGCGCGCTTGGAAATGGAATCAAGGCCCTGCGCCCGAATGACCTTGCCGATTTCGGCATAGAGGAGGCGGGCCGCAAAGATGGCGGGACGGACCGTTGCCGGCAAGCGCGAGATCGCTTGGTCTGCCCGGCGATAAAGCTCTTCTGCGCGAGACAAAAGGCGCTCAGTTAAGCGGGCAATCGCGGGTGAAAACTCTGGGCTAGCAAGCCAGACTTCTGGGTCAATGCCTTCTTCGCGCAGCCAAGCCCGCGGGACATAAAGCCGGCCCTGGCGGGCATCTTCGCCAATGTCGCGGGCAATATTCGTCAATTGCATGGCGACACCAAGATCACAGGCACGCTCCACCATTGCCGCATCGCGCACCCCCATCAAAGCTGCCATCATGGCACCGACCGAACCCGCGACCCGCTCGCCATACTCTTCCACATCGGCCAAGGTTTCATAGGTGCGCGCAGCGACATCCCATTCAAAACCTTCCAACAAAGCGTCAAACACGGCGCGAGGAATACCATAGGCGCGGACAACATCGGCCAAACAGCGATCCGCCGCCTCGGTCTGCGGACGACCGGAATAGATGCCATCAAGGCGGGCCCGCAGCCGCGCAATCGCGTCGCCTTGGCCATTTTCGACATCGACCGCGTCATCCGACAAACGACAAAAGCCATAAAGCGCATAAGCTGCTTCCCTTAAGGCCTCCGGCAGCAATAGCGACGCAGAATAGAAAGAGTGCGAACCCGTCTTAATCAGGTCCCGACAGGCGGCCCGGTCGGATGGCGTGGCATAGGGGAGCGGACGAACCACAGGCTCGGCTACATCCAAACTGTCGGCTGCGAAACTCAGCATGCCCATCCAATCTTCTGTTTAAGGTTCAAGACCTGCTCCCTGCAGCTAATCATGGACTTAAAATCTAGGCAAGCAACCATTAGAAGGCCTCCAAACGCTCACCCTCGAACCAAGTAATGTCTTGGGTAGAGACTTGGCCAAAGGTTTGTTGTTGTCGCATCGACAGGGCGATAATTGAAAAGGCCGTGATCGGCATGGTGATGAAGGGCATCGGGTCGCGGGCATCCCACGTGACATCTTGGGCGGTCCGCAGCACCTTCAGCCGGTCCCAATAGTGCGGGCCCTTGAACATGGCAGCCTGAACTTCCGTGAGCGTCGGGTAGAATTGCTGCATCAGCTTGGTCTGTTTGAAGCGGATCGGCTGGGCACCTGGATTTAGAATTGCAGGGGCGAGATCATCCGTCTCGATGAAATGCACGCCGCTGGTGACGCGCGGATTACATTCGATTGCTGAAGCTGTCCCGCTCTCATCAACAAAGAAGTCAAATGAGATGAAGCCGCTATGGTTTTCACGGGACACAAATGTCTCGACCCATGCTTGGATAGCGGGAATCTCGACTCGTTCAAAGGCAACGGCCACACTGCCCGTCATCACCGCGCCCTGATAGGTGACATTGATCAGGACTTTGCCGTCTTGGGCCATGGCGAAGGTGCTATATTGTTTGCCCTTGACTTGGACCTGCACGACCGCTGGCTCGGTCAGATTGGCGGCGACATCAATCAGGGATGTGCCAGCTGTATGCAGGCTGACCGCCCGGCCCGAACAGGAAAAGATCGGCTTCACAACAAAGTCCTGATGCTCGGCAATTGCTTGTGCTTCCGGGCTTTCGATCAAGGCTGTTTCGGGCACAGTCAGGCCATGCGTTTGGGCGATAGCTGGAAAGCGGGCTTTGTCATGCAGTGCCAAGAGCCGGTCGACCGGCGGAGCATAGAGGCGGGTTCGGGCTGGCAAGCGGCCAGCCAAATGGGCCACATGCATGGTTTCCTCTGACAACGGCAGGACGAGATCTACCCCTTCTGCCTCTATCAGGCGCAGGAGCGCGGCCAGATAGGCCTCTTTGCCCTTTGAGGGTGGCGGCACTTGAAATGAGCGATCCACGCACTTCGACGCGCCAGTCAAATGAGACTTGAACGGCTCTGCCACCAGAACGCGCCACCCCGCTGCCTTAAAGGATCGCGCAAAGTCCAAGGCTTTGGGTAAGCGGCCAATGGTGATCAAGACAGTTTGGCTCATGTGCGCAAGGTGACCTTCATCATGACTTCTTGTGCGGGCCGCGTGGTCAGCCGGGCGACAGGGCGCACCAGTTCGGGTTGTTGCACCTCGATCCGATAGGTTCTCAAAATGCGCGCGAGGATCAAGGTTGCTTCCGTTGTCGCAAAAGCCGCCCCGACACAGACGCGGGGGCCCGCGCCAAATGGGATGTAGGACCCGGACACAATTTCATGCTCTCGCTCTGGCAAGAAGCGATCAGGATCGAACACATCTGGGTTTGGCCAGAGCGATTGATGGCGATGCACGGCCCAAGGCGCAATCATCACCATCGTGCCGCGCTTAATCTTCTTCGAGCCAATCATCGTCGCGCGGGCCGCAACGCGCGGAATAAAGGTGATGGGCGGATAAAGCCGTAAGGCCTCCTTGAACACGTTACGCGCATAGGTCAGCCGTTTCACATGGTCGAACTCTATCGGGCCAGAACCCACAACGGCGACCGCTTCAGCCTGCACCTTATCTGCGACTGCGGGCTGCATCGCGGCAATGAAGAAAGCCCAGGTGAGCGCGCTGGCGGTGGTTTCATGCCCGGCCAAGAAAAACACGCCCAATTGGTCGATCAATTCTTCGCGGGTAAAGCGTGTGTCGGTCTCTAGATCGCGTGCAGCAATCACCGCTGCGGCAATGTCATCAAATTGCGCGCCCGCCTCTAAATGCGTGTCGAGGAGGCGACCGATATGCCCACGGATGCGGGCACAAGCCTCCAAAACATCGGCGCGCTGGGGGATATCGTCAAACGGCTTGCCAAAAATCAACCGCACCAACTCGACATGCGCCACACTGCGCTCAAAGAAGGCGAAGGACTCAAACACGTCGCGCGCCGTATCATTGGCCAGTGAGGCCGAGAAGACGGTTCGGCAAATGATGTCGGCGGTCAATTGCCCCATGGCGAGGTCCAGCGACATTTCTTGGCCCGAAGCCGCAGCTGCCTGCAGACGAACCTCAAAATCATCCAATGCGCCCACCATGGAGGGAAAGGCCTTCGCCAAGCGAATATGGGAAAAGGCCGGATCAATCATCCGCCTTTGTTGTCGCCATAGGGAGCCACTGGACACAAACATGCTGTCGCCCACCAAGGGCGTCAGGGCACCAACCATCAGATCATTCTTCGGAAAGATATCTTCAGGATCGGCCAAGATGGGCTTGGTCAAAGCTGGGTCATTCACAATTTGGATCGAGCGGCGCGAATAGCCCAATGGCCCCATCGGCAAAAGATAGGCGTCGGCTGGCATCAGGCTCAATAAATCGCCATCGCCTTGTCGGATGACCCGAACCAAGCTGGCCAGAGGCCCCATGGGTGCTGGCCGAGGAGGCTTATAGGCCGCGCCTTGAGCGTGAAGTCTGTCCGCCGCCACCCGTCTACCTCAGCCCACTCATCCTGATCGCTCCGCAAAAAGCCGCGCCCAACCCCTTGAAGCCTAACGCTTGACGCGTCACTATGTCCAGCCCGTTAGACGCTTTCGACTGGAAAGACAGTGATGCTTACCTTGTTTCACACGTTGGTTGCCATCCATATCGCGTTTGGAGCGGTGGGGCTGGTCAGCTTCTGGATCCCTGTTCTAGGCAAGAAGGGTAACCGCAATCACCGGCTGTGGGGTAAAGTTTTTGCACGGTCCATTTTGGCTGCGGGCTGTGTCGCCCTGTTGCTGAGCATTTGTACCCTGATTGATCCCTTGGGAACGCATCCGCACTTAAAGGACGCTGTCTTTGTGCGCGGCATCTTTGGCATCATGATGTTCTACCTATCGGTCTTGACGATTAATCTGGCTTGGTACGGCCTCGAGACGATTAAGAACAAGGCCAATCATGCCGCCAACCGCCGGGGTGTGAACCTTGCGCTGCAGCCCATTTTGGTGGCCGCTGCTTTTGCCTGCGCGATTGAGGGGGTTCTGATTGGTCAGTATTTGATGGTGGGCATGTCCATGGTCGGCTTTGCGACAGCTGGCACCAACCTCTTCTTCATGCTGAACCCCACGCCCGGCCCGAAAATCTATTTGATGGAACATGTGAAAGCCATCGTGGGGGCCGGGATTTCGGTCTATACTGCGTTCTTCGCCTTTGGCGCGGTTCGGTTGATGCCCTCCATGGCCTTGCATCCGGGCCTTTGGGCGATCCCCTTGATTACCGGCCTTGCGATCATTCTCTACCACCATCGCCAAATTCGGTTGAGCCTGCGGGCCCGCTTGACCCAGACTGCAGGCGCGTCTTCGTGACGGCAAAGAAGATCCTCGTCATTGGCGCGGGTATGGGCGGCCTCGCGGCGGCCATCGATCTGGCGCGCCAAGGCCATCAGGTCGACGTCGTTGAGCGTGCTGCCGATGTGGGTGGCAAGATGCGCCAAGTGCCAGTCGGCGACACCGCTATGGATGGTGGCCCGACCGTCTTCACCATGAAATGGGTGTTTGACGGCCTGTTTGGGGATGCAGGTCTCGCCCTAGACGATCACCTCACCCTGCTTCCGGCGACGATCCTCGCCCGCCATGCTTGGACCCAAGGCGGTGATCTCGACCTGTTTGCCGACCGCGACGAGTCCGCCGAGGCGATCCGCGAATTTGCCGGCCCCAAGGATGCAACAGGCTATTTGGCTTTCTGCAAGCGAAGTGCCGCCATTTATGAGACCTTGCGCGGGCCCTTTATCGCCAGTCAAAGGCCGAATCCGATTGAACTCGTGGCGCGGGTTGGGTTTAACAAGTTGGATGCGATGTGGGAGACTGCCCCACATCAGACGATGTGGGGGGCACTTGGTGCCTATTTCAAAGACCCACGCTTGAAGCAATTATTTGGCCGCTATGCGACTTATTGCGGCTCCTCGCCCTTTGCGGCCCCGGCGACTTTGATGCTGGTAAGCCATGTCGAACAAGAGGGCGTCTGGCGGGTGCAGGGCGGCATGGCAAAAGTCGCGGCAGCCCTGAAAGCCCTTGCGATTAGCCAAGGCGTGACGTTTCACTTCAACGCCGATGTGGAACGTATCGAGACACGCAACAAGCGCGTCAGTGGCCTTGTTCTAAAGGGTGGGGCGGCGATGCCAGCCGATGCGATCGTGTTCAATGGCGACATTTCAGCGCTTGGCCGCGGCCTTCTGGGTCCAGATGTGATGCCCGCAGCAAGGCCCGTCGCCCTGCCGCAACGCTCACAATCTGCGATAACTTGGTGCGCGACGGCCACCACCAGCGGCTTGGCACTCGCCCATCATAGTGTTTTGTTCTCCGATGATTACAGGGCTGAATTCCAAGATGTTTTCACCCGCCAGCGACCGCCACAGGCCCCGACGATTTATATTTGCGCGCAGGACCGCGATGATGCTTGTGCCCCGCCTGACAAGCCAGAGCGCCTGTTGATCCTGATGAATGCGCCGGCCAATGGCGACACCGTGGACTATGGGCCAGACGCCCAAGCGAAAGCCAAGGAAAGCGCTTGGGCGATGATGGCCAGCTGTGGGCTGACCCTTAGTGTTGAGCACGATCAGATCACTACACCCCAAGGGTTCAATGCGCTTTTCCCAGCCAGCGGCGGCGCCCTCTATGGCCGCGCCAATCATGGGCCAATGGCCAGCTTTCAAAGGCCCGGCGCGTGCAGCGGCGTGCAGGGGCTTTATTTGGCTGGCGGCTCTGCCCACCCGGGTCCCGGCATTCCGATGGCCGCCCTTTCGGGTCGGCTAGCCGCCGCCCGTCTACAAGCAGACTTGGACAAGGCCTAAGCGGTTTTGACCTTCCCTGCCCAGGCGCTGGCTGGCGGGATCAACCGATCAATCACCTTCGCCGAGGAGACCACACCGGGCAGCCCAGCACCGGGATGGGTACCTGCCCCCACAAAATAGAGGCCCGGCACATCTGAACTAATGTTATGCGGCCGGAACCACGCACTTTGGAACAGCTTAGGCTCCATGCCAAAGGCTGCACCATGGGTAGAGAGCAGGCGATCCTGAAAATCTTGCGGGGTCAGCATATGGGACGATACAATCGCTTCAGACAGGCCGGGCAGAACTGTGTCGGCCAAACGCTGTTCGATCTTTTTGCGATATGGCTCTGCCATGCTTGCCCAATCAACCCCGCTGCCCAAATGCGGCACGGGGGCCAAGACGTAAAAAGCATCACAGCCTTCCGGCGCGAGGCTCGGGTCATTTGCCGTCGGGCGATGCAGATAGAGGCTGAAGTCATCCGCCAAAGTCTTTTTGGTAAAAATGTCGGTCAGCAATTCCTGATAGCGCGGCCCGAGCACCATGGTGTGCTGATAGCAATCGTCAAACTTCCGATTGGTACCGAAATACCAGACAAACAAGCTCATGGAATAATCGGCGCGCGCGATCTTTTCATCCGTCCAAACCTTGCGCGGCTGATTGCGCAGCAGCTTGGTATAGGTCCAGCCTAAGTCGGCGTTGGAGACAACCAGGTCGGCATGCACGATCTCACCACTGGCCAGACGAACCCCAGCAGCCCGCCCGCCTTCTGTGACAATCTCGTCGATCTCGGCATTATATATCAGATGATTGCCATGCCCTTCAATCAGATCGACCATCCCCTTAACCAGAGCCCCGGTGCCACCAAGGGCGTAATGGACGCCATAGGTGCGCTCGAGATGGGCGATCAGGCAATAGTACGAGGTCGTGGCAAAGGGATTTCCCCCGATCAACAACGGATGGAAACTGAATGCTACCCGCAGTTTTTCGTTTTTGAAGAATTCCGAGACCTTGCCAAAAACGGTGCGGAATCCACCCAGGCGGATCAAGTCAGGTGCGGACTTGAACAAGGTCGACAGTTGATGAAACGGCTGGTCGACCAGCTTGGTGAAGGCTTCATCATAAATGGCCTCGCTGGCCTTCATGTAGCGATCAAAGCCTGCAAGGTCGTCCGGCTCAAAGCGGGCGATCTGCGCGCGCATCGCGTCCAGATCAGCCGTCGCCTCAAAAACAGTCCCATCGTCAAAGCGAATTTTGTAAAATGGGTCGATGCTGCGCAGTTGGACGTGGTCCGACAGGGTCTTACCGCAAATGTCCCACAATTCCTCGAAGATGAATGGCGCCGTGATGATGGTTGGGCCGGCATCAAAGGTGAAACCATCTTGGCGGTAGACATAGCCGCGGCCACCTGGACCATCCAATTTTTCATAGACGCTAACCCGATAGCCTTTTGCCCCAAGGCGGATGGCGGCGGCTAGGCCGCCAAAGCCAGCGCCAATGACAATGGCATGCGGACGGGTATCGGCACGGGCCGAGGCGAAGTCAGAGGGTCGTGTTGTAAAATTCATTGGACAATTAAACCCGCAACTTGAGTAGACGCAAGACCCAGACCCTCGAGAAAAAGAGGAAGCTCAAAGGCCTGCACAGACCCTCAGGCGCACAGATCACCAAATATGGCGCGACAAGTCCTAGCTTAATCCCGTTTGCCTATAGGCAGGATAGATTTAGGTCGTTGGTGGGGCGAGAACAGACAGTATCACAGCAGCGACAGCCTCTGGATCTTCTTCGTGGGCGATATGGCCCAAGTGCGGCAGATTGATGAAACGGGCTTTTGGCACGGTTCGGCATAGGGCCTGCGCACTCGCCGGCGTCACCGCGGCATCTTTGGAACCCGACAGCAAATAGATTGGCACCGGAAGGCCCGCCATCTTCTTGACCAAGGGTGCTAGGTTCCAATTGGCCATCATGCCCAACATGCCCGCGACATGACCGGGAGCCGTGAATAGATCGCGATAGCGCGCTAGCATGTCGTCCGGGATGATGGACCCTGTGCTGTGCATCAGTCTCTCGATCCGGCGACGGTCTTTTGCACCGCCCGCCACGGCATAGATTGTGACTGGATTTAGCGCTAGAACATGGGCCGCCACAGGGAATAAGAGTGCCGCCAGGCCTTTAAAGGGCTGAAATGCGCCATTAATGGCAAGTATCGCTTGCGGGCGAATAAAGCCGTCCAACGTCATTTCCGAGGCGATCGCAGCCCCCGCCGAATGGCCAATCACGAAGGCTGGCTCAACATCCAATGCCATGAGTAAGTCGCGTAGTAGGCGGGCCATGCCCGGTAGCGACAGACCAGATTCCGGAGGCGTTTGGGTAAACCCATGACCAGGTAGGTCTGGCATGATCAAGGTAAAATGCGCCGCCAGAATAGGCGCGATGCTGGCCCATGAATGACAGGACGAACCCGTCCCATGCAACATTAAAAGTGGTGGGCCTTGGCCGATTGTCTGTAGATGCCATTTCTGATCGCCGACTTGGATGAAGCGGCTGCTTTGGCGGTTTGGCCAATTCATCCCTTCGCGGTTCCATTTCGGCTTCCGGTACATCAGTGGAATTCCACGCGGCCTAGCCGCAAGCCTAGGCCGATCTCGAGCGCGCTTACGGCGAAAGAATTGCCAATGTCCATCGTGTGGACAGAGCCAATTCGCCCAGCCGCGACTCCCCAATGTTCCACTACTATCACCCCCGTGACCACCTAAAACATGCCTATGAAGCTATACTGCTAAGCGCGAGCGCACCATAGCCATTAAATGACAAGCTTGTTACCAACGGCAACCACCATTGCTAGGCGGGTCTTGGGAGAAAGAACAGCATGAGACGGCAAGGTTTACAATTGAAGTTTCACCCTCAACGGGATCTGCTTCTCGCCGAAGCTCACGCTCGGCCATCCACCCCCGTTCAAGCGCCCCATCTTGCCTCCCGCATTGCCACCATGTCAGGCGAAGGCGGTGTCAGTGCGGACCGCGCCCATATGGCGGCCCTTTGCCGCAAGATTGGGACGTCCGAGCCCGGGCCAGAGGCACGCTGGTGCGTCGTCGACGGGGGAACATGGCGCCTGCGGTGGGAACGGCACACCGAAATCTCTACTTGGACGGTCTTCCGTGATAGCCCAGCCGTGCCCGACTTCATGTTTGAAGCGACAGCCCTAGACCTGATCCCGCAGGATTGGTTGGCCGGCTTGCCGGGCGAAGTTTTGGGCGCAGCCCATGTCGTTTTGTCCACTTTGGCCCCCCAACATTTGCCCTTCGCCGATAGTGATATCATCGCCGCCCGGGTCGCCAATGGCTCCATCGATGTGTTCAGTGACTTTCGGCCGGGCCCTGATTCCTTCACGCGCTTTGTCATGGTGCAGTCTGACCCCAATCCCGTGACAGCCGGGCGGGTCTTGCAGCAATTGTTTGAGATTGAGACCTATCGCTTGCTGGCGCTTTTGGCCTTCCCACTCGCCAATTCCACCTCTGCCACTTTGGCGCGCTTTGAAGCGGAAGCGGCCGCCTCGGCCATGCAAGTTGCCGATGAAGGTGGTGTCGAGGCGGACCGAAATCTTTTGTCCCGCCTTGCCGCTTTGGCAGGGGAAGCCGAAGCCATGGTGGGGGCCACCACCTATCGATTTGCTGCCGCGCGTGCCTATGAGGGGCTGGTGCAAGAGCGGATCGGGCAGCTGCGCGAACAAGCGATTGAGGGTCGCCCGACAATCTCAGACTTCATGGAGCGCCGACTGGCACCTGCCATGCGAACGTGCGTCGCTGTGGGCGACCGCCAACACGATGTGATCGAGCGCATCGCCCGCACAACCCAGATGCTGAATACGCGGGTTGAAGTGGCGTCTGAAGCCATCAATGTCGGCCTTCTGGCCTCCATGGATCGCCGCAGCCAAGAACAATTGCGCCTGCAACAGACGGTTGAAGGCCTGTCGGTTGCTGCCATCTCATATTATTCCTTGGGACTGATCCATTTCGCAATGGAAGGCCTTTCTGAAACGATCTTCCACTTTAATGCCAAGGCGGCCACCGGACTTTCCGCGCCAATTGTCGTGCTGGGCGTCTGGTACATCCTGAGGCGACTGCGGAAGGATATTTCGAGCGAGAAATAGGGGGCTTTTGCGGCTCTCTGCACTTGGCATTTTGACGCCAGAACCTACGGCAGAGACGGTCTAGACCAAAACCACCCCTTCGGTCCCTCCGGCAGACATCGGCGCATGCTGCACCCCTTGTGTGTTTGGGATGTGATAGAGAGGTCGAGTGAAGGCTAGTCGCGCAACCAGCCTTCACCGCGACCTTGAGACCGTGTGTCCCCTTTGGCGTAAACCGTGGGAGAGCTTGGTCCTGGTCGTGATTTTCAATC
>JAJTGP010000039.1 GCA_021299265.1 Hyphomonadaceae bacterium
CATTTAGCTGAAGCCGAGCCGATAAAGAGGTCCAAGAAGGACGAGAAGGCTTGGACGCAGACGAGCAGGAAAGGTGCTGGCAGGCTGAGTTCCTTCAAGGCTGCCGCGCCATTGATCGCGGCAATCGGCCCTAAGTTCGACCAACTGAACATGGCGATGAAATGGGCGGCGAAGAAGGCAAAGACGATATAGGGGGCGAGCGAGCGAATGCCCTCATTCATCATGGTAACCACATCCGACGAGGAGCGGATCGACTTCACCGAGACACCAAAGACGATGCCACCCAGCAAGAAGATCAGCGTGAAGGCAGCAATCAGGCCTTGATAGAAGGGTTGCAACTGGGCCGTACCCTTCTGGCTCTCATCGATCAGTGGGGTGAAGCCGGGCCAAAGGGCCAAGGCTGCAAAGACGGCGATCACGGCGAGTGCCGCAATGCCTGCCCAAGCGAGGCCGCGCTTCTCTTCTGCCGTGACAACCGACTTGGTCAATTCCGCTTTCAAATCGTCATCTGGATTGCCCGTCCAAGGCCCGAGACGAGGCTCTAGCATGCGGTCGGTGATGAACCAGATGATGGGCGTAAACAGCACGACAATCGCCAGAATGAACCACCAATTGCCCAAGGGGTTCATCGTCCAAGTCGGGTCAATGATGCGGGCGGCTTCTTGGGTGAAGCCGAACAAAAGCACGTCGAGTTGGCCCGGCGTGATATTGCCGGCAAAACCGCCGGAGACGGCGGCAAAGGCTGCGGCGATCCCGACCAGCGGGTGACGACCTGCTGCGGCATAGACTAAGCCGCATAGAGGAATGAAAACCACATAGCCCGCGTCCGATGCATGGTGGCTCGTCATGCCGATCAAGCACACGACCGGGGTCAGAAAGGCGCGGGGTAAATCGCGCAGACTATTGCGGATCAAGGCGCTGAACAGGCCTGCACGCTCTGCCACCGAGGCCCCCAACATCACAACCAACACAACACCCAGAGGCGCAAAGCTTGTTAAGGTGCGGGGCATATCGACAATCAGCTTTTTCAGATTGTCTTCGGTGAACAGGCTGGTGGCCTCAAACGTCAGGACACCATCTTTCACGACCCCACCACTGGGTGGCTTTTCGCCGGAGAAGGGGAGCGAAGCGGACCAGCCAAGGGCTGAGCCAATCACCGACAGCACCATCAGGAAGCCGATCAACCAGACAAAGATCATGACAGGATCGGGCAAAAGGTTCCCCACCCGCTCAACCCAAGCTAAGAAACCGCGCTGGGTGTTAGGGACAGGCTTGGCGGGAGGCGTGGCTTGGGTCATAGACATCTCTGAAATCGTTGAAGGCGCGTCATGTGCCTGTTTCTCAGTGGTTGTGCATCTCACAATGTTGGCATCTGTCCGTCATCTGTTCTGCTCAATCGCCCTTTAAGGAGCCAATCATTCGTGTCGGACCGTCCAAAAACGCGGCTCTATCTCATCACGCCGCCAAAGATTGAAAATCTGGACCAATTTGCCAAGACCTTGCAGCGGGTGATTGAGGCGGGCGACGTGGCTTGCCTGCAATTGCGGCTCAAAGAAGCAACGGATGCTGAAATCCTAGCCGCAGCTGCAGCAATCTTCCCCCTGGCCCAAGACTTGGGTGTAGCGTGTCTCGTGAATGACCGAGCCGATCTGGCTAAGCTTGCCGCGGCGGACGGGGTGCACATTGGACAGTCAGACGGCACAGTGGACCAAGCGCGCAAACAGGTTGGCAAGAATGGAATTGTTGGCGTGACCTGTCACGACAGCCGCCACTTTGCGATGGAAGCTGCAGAAGCCGGGGCCGACTATGTCGCTTTTGGCGCGTTTTTCGACACTGCCACAAAAGTGGCCCCATCACGCGCCAATCTCGACATACTTTCGTGGTGGCAAGAGATTATGGAAATCCCGTGCGTCGCCATAGGTGGCATCACCCCAGACAATGGGGCAGAACTTGTAAGGGCCGGAGCGGACTTTTTGGCCGTCTCGGCTGGTATCTGGTCGTGGCCCAAAGGCCCCGCTGCAGCAAGTGCTGCCTTTAAGGACATGTTTGACGCATGCGCCTGACACGCTTTCGCTTTGTCCTGTTCGCCGGTGTGCTCGCGCTGCCGCAGCTAACAATGGCACAAACCCCCGCCCCTGCCAGCCCGATGGCCTTAGAGGCTGAGGCCGATCAACGCGCGTTGGAGAGCGCATTGCTGGCACTCCGCACCGGCCAGTATCGCGAAGCCCTCAGCCAGGCTGAAAACCTCGCCTCGCGCGGCAATCCAAAAGCCGCTGCTTTGGCAGGCTCCATCTACGAGCAAAATCTCATTGACACTGCGACCCCGGAAGCTGCGGTCCGCTGGTATCGCCGCGCCGTCACCGGCGGCAATAGTGATGCCATGTTGGGGTTGGCTCGGCTCGGCATGGCCCGAAAAGGCGGTTCGACGCCGGGAGAAGCCCTTTCCATGCTGCAGCGCGCTGCTGCGAATGGGCGGAAGGAAGCCCTGGCCCCCTTGGGTGACTTGTTTCTCTCCGGTGCCGCAGGGCCAAAGGATCGCACACGCGCCGCCAGCATTTATGCGCAAGCCGCCAGCTATGGTGATGCCGATGCCGCTTATGCTGCAGGTATCCTCTATGCCGACGGGGACCCTGACCCGATGGATGATCCTTTGACGGCGATTGGCTACCTCCGCCAAGCCGCTCAAGCCGGCCGTGCCGATGCCTCAGCCGATTATGGCCTGATGCTGTATCAGGGACGCGGCGTTGCCCGTGATCTTAAAGGTGCTGCTCAATGGTTCAAGACAGCCGCCGAAGGTGGAGACCTCGATGGCGCCTTTTACTGGGCCTTGGTCAATGCCAAGGGCGAAGGCACACCGCAAAACCTAGAGCTTGCCGTTCAATGGGCGCGCGTCGCCAAAGGCTCATCCCCCGATGCCGACCGTCTCTTGGCGCAACTGGAAGCCATTGCCGCCAAGCCAAAGCCTGCCACGAGCAAACCCTAAGCCAAGCTGGGCTCTGGCGTTCAAATCGATTCACAAACAAGCCGTCTGTGTGCTAGAGCAAACAGGTGTTAGCGCCAACCACCCCTCCCCCCTCGACGCGTCGCGCGATTGCGCGGACTATCCGCGCGGATGCGCTGGTAAAGGGATTGCGGACACTTTGGCCACCCCTCTGTCTGTTGGCGATTGTCGGGGCTGCAGGCAGTCTGACCGAAGGCCTACCTGCGGCACTGGTATCGGCTGGGGCAGGCCTTACGTGGCTTATCACTGCCTATCTATTTTGGCGAGGATGGCAACTCTTCCATCCGATGAGCGAGCATGAAGCCGGGCGGGCGCTTGAAGAAGCCGCAGGCTTGCACGAATTAAGGCCACTCACCGGGGGCGAAGATCGGCGGATCAGCGGCGATGACGCCCTTTGGTCTTGGCACCAACGTCGACTGATTGAAGCTGCAGCGGCTTTATCCACCCCCGTGAAGCCCAAGCTAGACTGGCAAGACGCCGTCAAGGCCTTGGCCTTGGCAGCGGCACTGGGACTTTGCGGGTTGAACCCGATGGCGACTGCACGCGCACTAACGTTTGATTTGTCGCCTTTAATGGGAGACAGCGACTTGGTGGTGGAAGTTTGGGCCGAGCCGCCCAGCTATACCGGCCTGCCCTTAATCCGGCTGGACCGCAGCCAAAGCAATATTGCCTTGCCAGTTGGCTCTAAGGTGACAGCGCGCGTCGATGGCGCACGCGGTGCCCCTGTGTTGCGCGGTCCTTCCCGCACCACCCGCTTGGAGCCAGCCCAAGGGGCTGCTTGGCAGGGGCAGATTGAAATCACTCGTTCGGGGACACTTAAGCTAGATCGCCTCGGCACGCGGGCACAGTGGCATATTGAAGCTACCCCAGATCAAAAGCCACAACTTGCTTTGCCAAAGCCCATCCAAATCGACCCCAAAGGCCGGCTCGATATCGCGTTCCAGGCCAGTGATGATTATGGGCTTGCGGCGGCCTTTGTCCGCATCCGACCGGTGAAGGTACCTGAAGGACTGGCCGGTCACTCGGTGTTCGACACCCCTATTCCGCTTGAAGGGGCAGCGGGCGAAAATGGTGCCAGACGTGTCTTTGTCGACGTGGCCGATCACGCGCTAACAGGCCTGCAAGTTGAAGCCCAGATCGTGGTGCGTGACGGTTTGGGGCAAGAAACCGCGTCAGAAGCCACCAAGCTCACCATGCCAGAGCAGAATTGGCAATCCAGCCTTGCTGCCGCCCTCCAAGAGGTCCGCCTCTTGATCCTGCGAGAAGCGCGGCCTTACCAACGCCCCTTACCACGCTTTGCCACTTTGTTTGTGCCTGCCGAGGATGGGGGCCCTTTGTCGGACGTTCTCAATCTCGGGCCCATCAAACTTGACCTGACCGACCCGCAACCC
>JAJTGP010000222.1 GCA_021299265.1 Hyphomonadaceae bacterium
TGAAGAAGGCCAATGTTGGCGTCGTGCCGGGGCTGCAGGAATTTGCGATGGAGCTTCTGTCGGACCACGCAGCTGGTCTACGTGGTTATTTGCGCGGCAGGGGCATGGTGCCGCTGCATCCCGACGAACGCGCAGAAAATTTCCAAGTAGCCAAGACACTTCCCGCCATGACTTCGCCCGAAAAATAAGGCCTTGCCTCTCTCGATGAGCTGTTGCACACAAAAGAGATGCGCCGCTCTCTTTTATCGATTTTCGCCCTGTGCCTTGCCACCATGACCTCAACGACCACTGAAGCATCCGGCTTTGAAGAGGCGACAGCCCGGTTTGCCACCCTCGCGCTGTCGTGCATCCATACTGAATATCCCAACAAAATCGCCCATGTGCTGAATTCCGCCGAAGATGCGCGGACACCCAGCCAATTGACGCCGGCCTTTTACGGATGTTTCGATCACCATTCTTCGGTACACGGACATTGGTTGCTGGCGCGGCTGGCAAGACTGTATCCACAGGCACCTTATACACCTGCTGCCCGCCAAGCCTTAGCCAAAAGCCTGACCAAGGCCAATTTGGAAGCTGAGCTTGCCTATATGAATGCGCCGGGTCGTGCTGGCTTTGAGCGCCCTTACGGTTTGGCTTGGATGTTGCAATTAGGCGCGGAGTTGCGCCAATGGGCCAAGCAAGACGCAAGCGTTGCAGCATGGGCCGCTGACTTTGCACCGCTAGAGCAGCGCGCCGCCGGGCAACTCAAGAACTGGTTGCCGAAGCTTCGGACACCAATGCGCGTCGGGGAACACTCGCAGACAGCCTTTGCCTTGGGACTTGCTCGCGACTGGGCAGTCGAAGCGCAAGACAAGGCCTTTCTGGCTCTCATCGATGAGCGTGCCATGTCTTACTTCGGCAAGGACCGAGACTGCCCATTGCGGTTTGAGCCCGGGGGTGAGGATTTCGTTTCGGCTTGTTTGGGCGAAGCCGATCTGATACGCCGCGTTTTGGCACCACAGGCCTATGCCAAATGGTTGAGTATTGCTTTGCCCACAATCCCCAAGACCGCCAGCGCAGACTGGTTGCCTGTTGGCATTGTGACGGATCGAACCGATGGCAAACTGGCCCATACTGATGGCCTCAACCTGTCACGTGCTTGGATGCTGGAGGGCATGGCCGCTGGCCTGCCCGCGCATGACAAACGCAGGCTTGCCCTATTGGCGGCAGCGAAAGCCCACCGTGACATTGCGTTGCCCGCTGTGACGGGCGAATATTATGAAGGCGGACATTGGTTGGGCACATTCGCGACCTATCTGGTGACCCAGCGCGGTCTGAAGGCTGGTCACTAAAAGGCCCTTTGGCCCTTTGTTCTAGATTTTAGGAACACGCCAATATGGGTGGCGACAGGTCTCTCCGTGCCCGGAATACCCCCCTGAATGGGGCGATTCAGGACACGCGGACCACGAACAGGATCACGATATACGAGCGCCGTAGACCCACCACCATCTAGATTGATCGCATCAGCCGCCCCTAAGGCCTGCAGAATCAAGGCCGTTTCGGCAAAGCTAGCCCCTTCGCTATAGCCTGTTTGACGACCGTCAATGGTTACGAGCCATAGGCGGTCACCTGCCGCGTTCATGCCAAGGGCGGAGCGAGGATGGCGGGTTGTATTCTTTGGATCAACCTTGAGAGCACCCGCCTGAACCAGTATGGGCCCGGCTGCTAGACCATTGGCAAAGCGTTCAGGGCAAGCCAAAGCCGCCAAAATCTGTACCTGTTTGCGGTCAAAACAAACGACCGCCTTCGCTACGCCGGCTTTTTCGGGAGCCGAGGCAGGCGAAACCACGCGGCCATTAGACTTTGCAAAACCTTGCGCGTCTTGACCCACACCTTCTGTAGCAACCACAGGGCCAAAATAACCGCCATTGATCGCGACCACTGCACCGGACTCCCGCAGATAGGTCGATGTCGTCTTCGAGCGATATTCGGATGTGTCCGACACGCTGCCACCTGAAACGGCAAACGAGAGGCCAGAGGTTTTCAAATCGATCTCTATGATCGCGACCTGCATCGGCACAGCGCCGGGCCATGCCCTCTGGCTATAAGAAATGCCGTCAGCCACCACGTTTTTTGGAGGCGTCAAATCAAAGGGCTTGCCCGACGAGAGTGGGGCACCACTCGCGCAGGCCGAAAGCGCTACGAAGGCAAACAAAGCGAGATATCGGGTGATCGGCTTCATCGAATTGGTAGCCCTCGTAAAGGCGACACTGCGCGCATCGCGATGGCCGTATTGACCCTAACCACACTGGGTAGCCGTGTCAGTACTTCACGGTGAATACGTTCAAGATCGGCCACATCGCGGGCCGCGACGCGGAGCAGATAATCCGAATCCCCCGTCATCAACCAACATTCCAACACCTCGGGTGCCGCCCGCACTGCACTTTCAAACGCTGCCAGATCGCGGTCGGTTTGCGCACCCAAAGCGATGGAGACAAACACCGTCAAACTAAAGCCCAAACGCGCCGCATTCAGCTCCGCCCGATAGCCCTCCAGCACGCCGGACTTCTCCAAGACATCGAGGCGCCGACGGCAGGCGCTTTCCGACAAAGCGATTTTATCGGCCAAAGTAGCGATGCTTGCGCGGCCATCGCGCTGTAGCAAGCGAAGCAAAGCCCGGTCCTTATCATCAAGCGTAGCGGATTCCATTGCGAAACATCCTTTTTATCGTGCTTTCCACTACTAAATCTGAACGGCTAGGGCAAGTTTGCGCGGAACCGCCGTTCAAAGCGTGCTAAGGTTAGCCATCACAGGAGACAGACATGAAAATTGGCGTGCCTAAGGAAATTAAGCCTCAAGAAAACCGCGTCGGCGCAACGCCGGGCACCGTCGCACAGCTGGTTGCCGCTGGTCATGAGGTGTTCGTTGAGTCCAATGCTGGTGCGGGCATTGGCGTTTCCAATGAAGCCTATGAAAAAGTGGGCGCTAAAATTCTGCCAGACGCGGATGCCGTGTTTGAAGCCGCGACCATGATTGTGAAGGTGAAAGAGCCTCAGCCGATCGAATGCGCGCGCCTGAAACCGCACCACATCCTGTTTACCTACCTCCATTTGGCCCCAGATCCGGAACAAGCTAAGGCGCTGATGGCGTCTGGTTGTACTGCGATTGCCTATGAAACCGTTGTAGGCCGCGATGGTGGACTTCCGCTTCTGGCCCCAATGTCAGAAGTGGCGGGCCGGATGGCGACCCAGGTTGGCGCACATTGCCTTCTCAAGCCTCAAGGTGGCCTAGGCAAGTTAATGGGCGGCGTGCCAGGCGTTGCACCTGCCAAAGTCGTCATTCTGGGCGGCGGCGTCGCTGGCCTCAACGCGTGCGAGATCGCTCATGGTATGCGCGCCGATGTTACGGTTTTTGACCGCTCGAAGGCCGCACTGGTTGCGATTGACCGCCAATTTGGCGGCATGGTCACGACCCTGATGTCGACTCCGGATGCCGTTGAAGAAGCCTGTATCGAGGCAGATCTGGTAATTGGTGCAGTGTTGATCCCCGGCGCTTCGGCACCAAAGCTCGTCACCAAAGACATGCTGTCACGCATGAAGGACGGCTCTGTCCTGGTTGATATCTCGATTGACCAAGGCGGCTGCTTTGAAACGTCGCACGCCACCACCCATGCTGAACCGACCTATGTTGTCGATGGCGTGGTGCATTATTGCGTGGCCAATATGCCAGGTGCTGCACCTTTGACCTCGACCTATGCCCTCAATGGCGTGACCGCTCCCTATATGCTGGCACTGGCCAATAAGGGCGTCGACCAAGCTTTGGCGGAAGATCCAGGTTTTGCTTTGGGCCTCAATGTTCGCGGCGGTCAAATCATGCACCAAGCCGTGAAAGAAGCCCTCGGCCTTTAATCCAAACAAGCAAGCGGGAGGGCAAAGCCAGCTCTCCCACTTTGCTCGCCCTAAGCCAGTCGACTGGCGACCTCTTCACCAATCGCGAAGGAAGAGGTTAGGCCGGGGGAGTCGATCCCAAACAAGCAAACCAAACCTTCCAAGCCGTGGCTGGACTGGTCGAGGATGCGGAAATCCTCAAACTGGGTCAGCGCCTTGCCGACTTTAGGCCGGATGCCCGTATAGTCGGCTTGCATCAGGCTTTCGTCTAAACCAGGCCAATAGGCGCGGATCGATTCCGCGAACATCGCCTTCCGGCTTTCATCCACACGATAGTCCAAGGTGTCGACCGGCTGAACATCCGGGCCGAAGCGGGCATGGCCACTCATATCCGGCGTTACGTGAATGCCCAGCCCACCGGCAGATGGCATCGGATAGATCAAATGCGTGAAGGGGGCCTTTCCGCCATAGGTGAAGTAATTGCCCTTCGCGAACTTTGTCTCTGGCACCAGAGCCGGGTCAAGCCCTTCAACCGCAAAGCCAGCTTGAGTGGACCATAAACCTGCCGACAAAATGAGCTGGCGCGTAGTCAGCTTCATCGGCTCTTCGCCGCCTACTCGAACTTCGAAACCGCCCGCAATCGGTGTGGCACCTAAGAAAGGTGCATTGCGCGCTAGCGCACCGCCATGATCTTCGATCACACCCAGAAGCGCCAGCATATAGGAATGGCTATCGACAATACCGCTGGAGGGCGACCAGATGGCTGCTTCGGCAACTATCTCGGGCTCCATCTGCTTAATCCGGTCTGGGCCGATAATCTCCAAGTCTGGGATATCATTGGCATGACCGCGATCATGGATGACCTGCAAAGAGGCAACATCGGAAGCTGAAGGTGCAACGATTAGCTTGCCAAGGGCTCGGGCCGAAATGCCTCGCTCCGCACAAAACGCATACATTGCGTGCTTGCCTGCAACACATAGGCGCGCTTTCAACGATCCAGTCGGGTAATACATGCCCGCATGAATGACTTCGGAATTGCGCGAAGAGGTTTCTTCGCCAAAGCGGCTATTCTTCTCTAGCACAATGACGCTTTGACCCCGGCTGGCCAGCGCTCGGCCAACTGCAAGGCCAACCGCGCCGGCACCGACTACAATTACGTCTGTATCGGTCACGGCGCTGTTTTCCTCTTAGGCTTCAACACCTGTGCCGATGGAGCAAGCCACACCGGTTCCGCCAATTCCGCAATAACCGCCAGGATTCTTGGCCAGATATTGTTGGTGATAATCCTCAGCATAATAGAATTCCGGTGCCCGCATCACTTCGGTGGTAATGGGCCCATAGCCCGATTTCGCCAAGGCGGTTGCATACTGGGCGCGGGCAGCTTCGGCAACCAGCAAGTCCTGCACGTCGTTCACATAAATGCCAGAACGATATTGGGTTCCAATGTCGCCACCTTGCCGCATGCCCTGGGTAGGGTCGTGATTCTCGAAGAAAACCTTCAGCAAGCCCTCCAAAGTTATCTCATAGGGGTCATACACCACCAGAACCACTTCATTGTGGCCAGTCATGCCGCTGCACACTTCTTCATAGGTTGGATTTGGCGTGAGGCCGGCGCTATAGCCCACGGCCGTGGAGTATACTCCCGCCGTTTGCCAGAACTTGCGCTCTGCCCCCCAAAAGCATCCCAGCCCCAAAGTGATCGTTTTTAAGCCCTCTGGCCACGGCCCTTTTAGAGGTCGGCCATTGACAAAGTGGCGGGCGGGCACATCTAAGGGCGTGGATCTTCCCTTCAAAGCTTCGTGAGCCGCTGGGATTTGTAATTTCTTCTGTTTGGAAAATAGCATAGTAAGTCGCTCCAGAGCTTTCCTAGATATAGGTCTCAGGATCTTTTACGCCAGATGCGTCTTTCGGGTTTCGTGTCAGTCTTTGATTAATCACATTCTGCCACACCTACTAGGATGAGTATGACAGCTGAACTTGCCACTCCAAGACTGCGTCCCCGCCGATTTGGTTTGAACAAACCAAAACTAGAGGTGCATGAAGGCGATTTGGCGCGCGCTGATCTCATTTTGTCGCGTGCAACCTATTGTGACCCGCAATCAAATGCGGCGCTTCTCGGAGACAAGCGCCTATTGTTTTCGCCGTCAGGCCGCAGCTTTTTGAGCTTCGCGCCAAAGGGACGGACCTGGCTAGCGTTCGGTGCTCCAGTTGGACAAGCCGAAGAAGCCGTGGCCCTCGCACAACGCTTCATCACTATGGCCCGGAATCGTGGGGCGAAGCCTGCATTCTATGGCATTGGCCCGAATTTCGACCCCATCATGGAAGCGCTGAACCTCCAAAAGGTCAAAACCGGCGAGCGCGCCATTTTGGACCTCACGACATTTTCACTTGATGGCAAACAGCGCCAAGTCATTCGCACCCATCGCAATCGCCATATCAAAAACCAGTTTAGCGTTCGCATTGAAGGGCCTGGTGCCGTACGCGCCAATCTGGCCCGCTTGCAGACCATCTCTGACCAATGGCTGGTGCACCAAGCTGGCGGCGAAAAAGGCTTTGGGCTCGGTCGGTTTGATGTGCATTATATTGACCGTCTGCCCCTCGCGACCGTTCGGGCCGCCGATGGCCACATCGCTGCTTTTGCCTGCCTATGGCCCACCGCAGACAAGTCTCGCATTGGTGTCGATCTGATGCGTTATGGCGAAGATGCGCCGAATGGCGTGATGGATTATCTGTTCGCAGAGCTATTTTTGTGGGCCAAGGCGCAAGGCTATCAAGCGTTTGACCTAAACACGTCGCCGCTAGCAGGCGTAGAGCCTTGCAACCGTTCGCCGTTCGTTACCAATTTGGCCAAGTTGATGTACGAGCATGGCGAAAAGCTATATAATTTTCAAGGCGTGCGGCGGTTTAAGAATAAGTTTCACCCCGAATGGGAAGACGTTTATCTAGCTGCGCCCAAGGGCGTCTCGCACTTTGTTGCCTTGGCGCGCGCGACCCTCTTGATCAATCGGCCACAATGAGCCTTTAGCCACAAGTGGCAAAATCCACCCTCGACTTCACAAAAAGCCTCGCTAGAGTGGTCGCATGCGTACGATCCTCTTTGCTCTCTTGTCGTTTGTAACCTTTTGCGTTGCCCCAGTTTCCGTCACGGCCAAGCCAGTTCAGCCTGAAATCGGCAAGGGCTGGCAAGAAGTGGTGGTCCATGTGGCCGACCCAGCGCCGTGGGTGGCTTTTTTTACTGAGGATGCTGGTTGGAAAGTGGCCTCACGCGGCCGCATCGACCCCACCATCCTCAAATCCTGGAATCTCGCGCCCGCTGTTACAGGCACGGAGGTTCTTTTGGTGAATGAGGGCGACTCCAAAGGCTGGATTCGCCTTGTGACCTTAAAAGGCATTGCTTCAGAGCCGATCCGTCCAGCAGCACATGCTTGGGACCCCGGCGGCTGGTTTTCTCTGATGACCCGTTCACGTGATGCGACCAAAGTTTACAATAAGGCCATTGCACGTGGATGGACGGCGTATAACAGCCCGCAAGAATTCAGCTTTGGCGGCGTTCAATTGCGCAATGTCGTGATCCGCGGGCCAGACGGCGTCAATGTATCGATCTACGAGCGCTTGGTACCGAAGCTGGAAGGCTGGGAGACCATTAAGGGTATCAGCCGCGTGTTCAACGTCATGACCATGGTCAAGGATTTCGAAGCCGAACGCGCTTTCTTCCAAGAAGGCTTGGGCTTTGGTGCGTGGTTCATTGGCAATTATGAAGACACCACACCGGTCGCCACCAATTTCGGCCTCCCCGTCAATCTATCCACCCAAATCCCGCGTCGGTCAGGGATTTTGTGGGAGAGCCAGAGCGAAGACGGCCGGGTTGAATTGATGCGCTTTGTCGGCCTCGAAGGCGTTGATCATGCCCCACGTGCCAATTTCACCAATCGTGGAATTGTGGCCTTAAGGCTGCCAGTGACCAACTTAGATGCTTGGGTCAGCAAGGTGCGCGCGAAGGGCATTCAGGTAAACACAACGGGCCAGCAAAGCCGCCTTGCCCCTTACGGGCGGGTGAAAACAGCTTGGGTCCAGTCCCCCAATGGCGGGATCGTCGAAGCCTTTGAAGTCCTGCCTTAATTAGATGCGGACGGATCCGGCGGCCCGAAAGTAGCCACCAGCTTTTCGAAGGCCGCTTGCCGCATCTCAGCCATGCTGGCCCCGGCTTTCTTTTGCTCCAGTCGCTCGGCGGTTAGGGTTTCCAGCATCTCTGCCCAAGCCTCTGGAAAGGCTGCGGTCAGGCGCTCGCGCACATAAGACGCCGCAGCGGGGCTGCCCCCACCGGTTCCGGCACTCAATACCAACCGCCCTCGACGAACGATTGCCGGGGTATGGAAGTCGCATAACGGCAGCACATCTTCGGTATTGAGGAGGACTTTCGCAGCGCGAGCGGCAGCACCGAGCAGCTCCGCCTCAGCGGGCTCTAGGTCGGCTACCCACATGAGTTGCAAAGCAGCCAAGTCTTCTGGATTGGGCAGCCGCGCGATTAGGTCTGAACCAGCCGCCGCGACAAGCTCTGGCTCAGGCCGATCCGAAAAGATAAGGGGCGTCGTACCTAAGCCTTGGAACCAAGCCAATCGACGAGCGGTCAGTGTGCCCCGCCCGACCAAGCCGATCCGAGTCTGCGCTGGGTCTAAATGAATGGGAATCATGCCGCGCCCTTTGTCGTTTTGCAGCACCATTTAGGCGGCTTTGCGTTGAGAATGAACCCCGAAGAATTCTTGCACCTTCCTTGGGACTTTATGTCGCGGCTGTCACGGCTGCCATTGCTCGACGACGACTAAAAATTGGAGCAAACAGACCATTCACAATTTCTTGATCGAGGATGAGCGCCCAATGCCACGTTATCATGGACACACCGAACGTCACGCCATTGCGCGTATCGGCTGGCTTCGTGCGGCGGTGTTGGGTGCGAACGACGGCATCGTCTCCACCGCCAGCTTGATCGTGGGTGTAGCAGCGGCTGCCGCAACGCGGGACTCGATCCTGCTGACAGGCGCTGCAGGACTGGTGGCGGGTGCCATGTCCATGGCGGCGGGCGAATATGTCTCCGTCAGCTCGCAAGCCGATAGCGAAGCCGCTGACATCTCTAAAGAGCGACAAGAGCTGATTGATACGCCTGACCACGAGCTTGCGGAACTGACGGCGATTTATGTGGCACGCGGGTTGGAAAAGGAGCTTGCCCATCAGGTTGCTGTCCAAATGACCGCCCATGACGCTTTGGCCGCCCATACGCGCGACGAACTAGGCATTAGCGAACATACAACGGCAAAGCCTATTCAGGCCGCCCTGACGTCTGCTGCCACCTTCAGCGTCGGGGCTGCCCTGCCTTTGGCGACCGTCATTCTGGTTCCATCGTCGATGATCATTCCAACCGTATCAATTGGCGCGTTGGTGTTCCTAGGGTTGCTGGGCGGAGTCGGGGCCACAACCGGCGGGGCCGCGCCTTTACCAGCAGTTCTACGCGTGACGTTCTGGGGGGCCTTAGCCATGGCCCTGACCGCCGGGATCGGGCATTTTATCGGCGCGGCGATCTAGAAGCTTCAAAGACTTCAACTGGATAAGTGCTCAGAATTGAGGCGCGGCATGTGTGTCATTTTAGCACTCATGCTTAGGAAATTTGCATCTCAATACATCACATCACTGAAGATTGGCCGATTGCGCACCGGAATAGCTCTGACGAAGTCGCCCTAGCGCTTGCGCGGCTGCGCAACACGAGATTAGTATATCCTTTCTGATGGGGGCATCGGCACTATTGGCACACCAGTCATGGCCGCGATTCCCTTACGTTTTGATGTTTTCGCGTTGAGCTTTAGGAGAATACGCCATGAAACTTCGCAATTGGGCACAAGTGGGTTTGATTACCTGCTTGGCTGGGCCCGCTTTCGCACAGACTGCTGCAACCACCCCGGCGGCAGAGGCCAAGCCGGTTGAAACCATTATCGTGACTGGCTCCAGCATCCGCCGTCAGGTTGAGACCAGCGCCCTGCCGTTGCAGATCGTTGGCCGTGAAGACCTAAAGCGCGAAGGCATTTCCAGCCCAGAGCAATTGATCGCCTATTTGACGGCAAACGTGCCCGGGATCGACAACCTTGCCTCTAACGCAGACGTTACAGAAAACCGCGGCGCGCGCGGTGGCTCCTTTGCCAACTTGCGCGGCCAAGGCTCTGCGGGCACCCTGATCTTGCTGAACGGTCGCCGGGTTGCGGCCCACGGGATCAATGGTGGTGCCGTTGATATCAACCAATTGCCGATTGCCGCTATGCAGCGCGTTGATGTGCTGAAGGATGGTGCTTCGGCCATTTATGGTACCGATGCGATCGGCGGCGTGATGAACTTCATCACCCGGACGGACTATCAAGGTCTGAACGCCCGCGTCTTCACGGACGTGACCGAAGAAGGCGGTGGCAATATCTACCAAGCCTCTTTGATGGGCGGCTATGGCGATATCTCGACTCAAAACTTCAACATCATGGCTACCGTCAGCTATCGGAAGAACGAGGAATTGCTGGCGAGTGAACGTGACTTCGTCGACACCTTCCAAATCAATCGTGGTCTGTCACCAGATACGCGGGGAACCCCATTCGGGACCATCTTCCCGCTGACGACGTCAGCCACCACACCCTTCACACCAAATGGCACGTTGTGGGGAACGACCGCGACATCGCCACTGGTTCCCGGTTCCACCACGCTGCGCTACACCAACGGGGTCAACCCATTGGCATTGCCGGGCGGCCTTGGTTGCTCTGCCATCAAAGACATGGACGATTATGCCGAGCAAATCTGGTTCTCGCCTACGAACTCAGTCACAGCCAGCTTAGCGTGTTCCTGGGACTCAGGCGAACAAGCCAGTATCCAGCAGCAGCAAGAAACCTTGAACGGCCTTGTGCGCGCTGTGTATCGCGTCGGCAAGCATGAGATCGTTGGCGAGTTCACCGCTTCTGACGCGACCGCTGACAACCGCTTCTCCCACATTCAGTTGATACCCAATGCGACAGCCATTGGTGGTCCTGACTCAACCTCTTTGAACTTCGCCTACTTCCGCATTCCAGGTGTCAATGATGCGGTTTATGATCGGATTGCCAATGCTTTGGTCGCGGCTTTCCCGACAGATACCGCATTGGCTGCTCGTCGCGCGCTGAACCTACCGATCGCCATGCGTTGGCGCTGTATTGAGTGCGGACGTCGCGAAGTCAGCACCAACACCAAAACCAGCCGCTATTTTGTGGGTGCTGATGGTCCATTGCCCTTCGGCGATTGGAACTATCGCGTGGGCGCGTCACAAGCCACCAGTGAAGCGGAATCGACCTTGGGCAGCGGCTATTATTACCGCAATGCCTTCACGGTGAACGGCGTTCAAAGGAACAACGGCATCGTGAACGTGTTCAACTCTGGCGTCCTGAACCCCTTCTTATTGCCCGGCCAACAACAAACGGCCGCAGCTCTGACCGCACTTGAAACGGCCTCTGCACGCGGTGTCACCCTGTTTGGCGGTAAGTTCACCGTCACCCAGTTCGACGGCTCTATGTCAGGTCCTCTGTTTGAGCTGCCCGGCGGCAAGGCTTATGCGGCTGTTGGTGTCGATTTCCGGACTGAGGAATATGCATTTAATGGCGACCGTCGGGTTTCTGCCGAGCGGGCCAACATCTTGGGTGCTCCGTTTGATGATGCCAATGCGTTGAGCAATGTCAGCCGGGATGTGAAAGCCGTCTTTGCCGAAATATTCTTCCCAGTTCTAGACAATCTGGAATTCACCATTGCTGGTCGGGTCGACGAATATGATGGGTTTGGCCGTACAACCAATCCAAAATACTCGTTCAGATATTCGCCATTGGACATGCTGACATTCCGCGGTTCCTATAGCACGGGCTTCCGCGTGCCATCGTTCAACCAAATCTACAACGGCGTTACAGCGGTTGACTTGGCTTTGGGCTCGGCTGTGGTCGATCCAAAGACCTGCGCAACCTTGGTCGTCTCAACCTTGCCCGGCTGCGGCAATATCCTTGACCTCGGCCCGGTGCGTGAATTGACGGGTGGCAACTTGGGCCTTGGCCCTGAGGAAGCTGAAAACTTGTCGTTAGGTTTCGTCTTGAAGTTTGCCAAGAATGCCTCGGCCACAGTTGATTGGTGGCGGATTGAGCGGACTGGCACGATCGCGTCCCTGAGCCGCACCCAGTTGCAACAGAACTATACCGACTTCGAAAGCAAGTTCGTCCGTGATCCCGTCTCGGGCCGCATCATCACCATCGACCGCCGGATCTTGAATGCCGGTGGGAGCTTGATGGAGGGCATGGAAATCAGCCTTCGGAACAGCGGCGAGATCATGGGTACGAAATGGAGTGCCGCGCTTGACGGTACCCACATCATCAACCGTCAATCCAAATTGTTGCCATCTGCACAATATGGTGCCAACGAAGTAGATAAGTGGACCCGCTTCCAAGATTTGACTTTGTCTTGGCGGCACAATGCCTATGTGACCTTGGCCCGTGGGGACTGGGCCGCGACTTTGTCGCAAACCTATCGCCCAAGCTATTTGGACAATGCCAACTATCTCGGCATCGCATCGGGCATCGTTACCCCGGCCGACTACCAGCAGCGCGTAGAGAGCTACACCACCTACAACACCACGGTGACCTATCGCGGGATCAAGAATATGGTGATTACAGGCGGCATCAAAAACCTACTGAATGAAGATCCGCCATTCACCTTAAACTATGATTCTGACTTGGGCAGTGGCAGCTCGTGGGATCCACGCGTTGCAGACCCACGCGGCCGGGCATTTACGCTCAGCCTCGAATATGAATTCTAAAATCCACCCGGAATTTGGATCTCTGGACAAACGAAAACGGGGCCCTTCGGCCCCGTTTTTTATTGTCCCTAGCCGAAAGCCAATACCGGCTTAGCGGGATGTCCCGACCGAGTTAGCAACTTGGTTGAAGCGGCTGCCCATATTGTTGCCCAAACGACCCAAGGAGGTGATTAGAACAACGGCAATCAAAGCTGCGATCAAGCCATATTCAATGGCCGTCGCACCAGATTCGCCCTTGCGAAACTTTTGCATAAACTTTTTCAACGGACTCTTCCTTCTGACATGCGCACGTGAGATGGCATCTACTAAACGAGTTACCTTTCTCAGCAGGAGACACATTTAAGGCAAATCAATAAAAATCAGGTAAAACTGGTCGAAAGGAACTTATCAATTAGAGACAAAATGAAGCATAGATGTGTATTCAGTGTCTGGGCATGAATTAAAAATAATGCGTTCAAGATCAAGTATGACCAGTTAGAACTCAAACTGGTACGGTTATATTCTTCCCGCCAAAGACAGATTGCCAGTTCTCAATCTCGTTCACGACGACGTCATCAGTAGCATGGACCAATTCCGCCACATTGGCATAGGAGATCAATTGGTCGGGTCCGGCCAACAAGATCGCGCCTCGCTCCAAAATAACGTCCAACTTCTCAGCCGTGACTTCCGAGATCGCCGAGAAGCGTTCAAAATCACCAAAATAGCGAATAGAGGCGATAGCACCGCCGAAGGTCGGCAAAAACACGCCGAGGAAGGTAAAAAGCTTTGAGAAGTGGCTTGCCACTTCCTTGGAGATCAGGTGCGTCGCACCTGCGAGCTTGAGCCCCAAATAGAGAGAGACCGATACAACCGCGAGAGTGAATAGCGTTTCGGACAATTGATCCAAGCGATGATGCACCTTGTGCAGCCGCTTCGCCTTCTGCCGATGATAATCGCTTTGTGCCGCGACATGACGGAGAACGAGTTCTGAAAGCGCGGTGCGCAAATATGATGATGTGATCGTTACTCGGGGCAGACCGACATCTCGCAAGCCATGACGCACATACCATTCAGGCCACGACGTCTTAGTTCCTCTGGGCCAACGACCAGAAGGCCGCGCGACCCCGAGCGTCAACAGAATCGTGGCGTGACGCAAATACTCCGCCACGCGACGCGTCTCAAACCAACGACGGTGCCACCGACGCTTTTGTCCCATCCAAGTAATGGCCAGAATTCCCGCCAGCAGGACGAGTTCAAAACCTGCAAAAATCCACTTCTGCTCACTCGATGCAATCGGCAGATAAGCAATTCCACCCACCACCGCGAATGCACCAAACAGGAAATTCAGGACCATGCCCCCGCGATAGGCATCCGATAAATGTGACGATATGCCATCTGCCCACGCAAGGCGCTTGAGAACGTCCGTCGAGACTTTCTCTACAAACCCAGGATCCTGCTGTAGTAGATTTCGGGCGGCGTCAATTTGCGTCTTTCCACTACCTTTTAGAATGGCATCTGGGTCTTCATAGCGGATGCTGAGGTTGCGAAACCGGTCAGCCATTTTCTCAGAACCAAAGAGCGCTTCCACTCGGCGATAACCGTGCCACCAAAACTGGCTGTTTGGGTGCCACTTTTCGGTATCGAGCACCAGCAAGCCTTCTTCGTGATTGGACGCTTCGGCTGTTGCCTTGCCCGGTGTCGGGCGGAAGACAGACGAGACTAGCGCCCGCAACTCCTCAAGTGGTTGGCTTACCTCGTCGGTTAGGTGCGGGAGAGCGGCCAAGTGCTCGGGCACACTTAAGATCCGCCAACTCCGAGGGTTGCGCGCGTCGATCCATAGTACCGGTGTACCCATCGATAAAGCGAGCGCGATCGTATGACCTGTGCCGCCAACAAAGCTGGTACTGCCGCCATCCCAGACTCCGACCACAAGATCTGACTGCTCGATCATTACTTGCGCAGCCAAGGCTACGCGTTCAGATGCCGCAAAAGAATAAGCCTGAGCAGCATTTACATCGGTTGGTGCGCTGAGCTTGGCGAGGTACAGGTGCTCAATTAAAGCATCTTGGTCCGCCAGCTCAAAAAGACTGGCTGAGTCAACCAACTGGTCAATTACCGAAACCCGGGCTTTTGTAGCCGTCGAACAAGATCCGGCCCCTGACAGCAAGTAACGGGCTTCATCAACATCGGCGGGATGGGCATTAATCGCGCCATTCAGTTTGCGCCCGAACGGCAATGGAGCAACCAATTCCCAAGCCCGATTCTTCGCTTGGCGCGCAGCGATTTGATCAAGCCCATCTACCAAGAGAGAGTGCACGCGGGTTGCTGCCACCGTCTTGTTCGGTTCGGCAAGGCGCTCTTGCTCGACGACACCATCTAGCAAGTCAAACACTTGGCCTAGGGCTTCTTCGATGGTGCTCCGATTGACCGAAAAGGCTGGATTAGCTTCACGATGGCCCGTAACGCCTAAACATAGGCGGATTGCTGGGGTTGCAGGGGCTGAAAATTTGGCGGGCTTAGCCATGGAGGCGTGCCATCCAGAATGGGTTTAGAAAACAACTCTTCATAGCGTTATGTCCATCGAGGCAGTCATTCCGCCGAATTGAAATGTCCATCAGAGTCACGTCGACTTCCAACTTGCCTTAAAATTCGTCCTATCAGCGTTACAGGAGCGCAATGGTCTCGTCGAGGCCTTTGCGGAGGGCTTCTCGCGTCTTTCACATCTTGATTTTCTTCAGTTAGATCGTGTCCCACAGCGTGGTGTAACAGCGTTGCCATGATGTAGCCGGTTTAGGGCTTGGCTGGTCATGATCAGGGGACTGCGCTGAGCATGACGATTGGATCATTGCTCAAAGGTGCGAGAGTTTCAAGGGACATGTAGCGGCCTCGCTGTACGACCCATTCTTCTGATTGTTCCATGATGAGGGCACCGATGAGGCGGGTGATGGCGGCTTCATTGGGGAAGATACCCACGACATTGGTGCGCCGTTTGATTTCGCCGTTGAGGCGCTCGATGGGATTGGTGGAGTGCAGTTTGGCGCGGTGTGTTTGTGGGAATGTCATAAAAGCCAGAACATCATGCTCTGCACTGTCCATCAGGGCGGCGAGTTTGGGGATTTTGGGCCTTAGCTGATCGGCGACGCTGCGCCATTGCAGGCTGGCACTTTTGGCGTCGTCTTGGGCAAAGGCGGTAGCGATGAAAGCCGACACAACGCGCCGCCCGCTTTTGCCTGCATGGGCCAAAGCATTGCGCATAAAATGGACGCGGCAGCGCTGCCA
>JAJTGP010000106.1 GCA_021299265.1 Hyphomonadaceae bacterium
GAGAGGCCATGCGCTTGCAGCGCAGTCACTAGGCGCAGTTTGTGTTCAGGGCTGGTGCGGGCGAAGATGTCGACATCCACCACTTCCAGCGCCAGTTGCACATCGTCCAGCTTGTCCAGATCGGTCCCGGTCAGCACCCGATCCGGGTTTGTCAAACCGATCTGTGCGCCGATGGCGGCGGCGGTTCCCGCATGATCACCCGTGATCATCTTGACCCGGATCCCTGCCGCGCGACATTCTGCAACGGCTGAAATTGCCTCAGGGCGCGGCGGGTCGATCAAGCCGACAAGTCCAAGAAAAGTGAGCCCGCTCTCGAGCGAGGCTGCGTCGATCAGGTCCCCCGCCTCTGGCCGTTCTGCCAGCGCCAACACGCGCAGACCCCGCCGAGCCATTGCCTCAGCGCGTTTGTTCCAGACCTCCAGATCAATGGAGCTACACATCGGCAGCACGCGTTCTGGCGCGCCCTTGACGTGGGTCACGCGTCCCAGCGGTCCTTCGGTCAGAACGGCCATAAATCGGTGACGGCTGTCAAAGGGGATGGCGTCCAGACAGCGCGAGGCGTGATCGCCGCCAACCTTTCCTGCAAAAGCCAGAAGCGCGCCTTCCATCGGGTCGCCCTCGACGGTCCAGACCCCGTCCTTGCAGGTCAGCGCCGCGTCGTTGCACAGCGCTGCCGCCCGGGCGAGCAGGGCTAGATCACCGGTCGGAATTATGGTCCCTGCTGGTGCATAGCCCTCTCCTCCAATCGTGAAGAATCCCTCGGATGTCTCGACAAGTGACACAACCATTTCGTTGCGCGTCAGGGTGCCAGTCTTGTCGGTGCAAATGACGGAAACAGAGCCTATGGCTTCAATCGCAGGCAGGCGGCGGACGATGGCATTGCGTAGCGCCATGGCCTGCACACCGATAGCCAGCGTGATGGTCATCACCGCTGGCAGACCCTCCGGGATTGCGGCCACTGCAATACCGACCACGGCTATGAAGAGATCGGAGAACGGCATGTGGCCGACATAATAGCCCCAGATCAGCAAGAGCCCTGCGACCAACAAAATCAGGAATGATAACCAGCGTGCGAAGTGGTCGATCTGCGCGACAAGGGGGGTCGTGAGCTGCTCGACCCCTACCAGCAGCCCGCCGATCCGACCGATCTCGGAGGACTGGCCTGTCGCCACCACCAGCCCGCGCGCTGTGCCTTGAGTGACCAGTGTGCCTGACCACAGCATTGATCGGCGATCACCAAGGGTGGTGTCGGCGGCGACCGGGGTCTGATCCTTTTCCACTGGTACCGACTCGCCGGTCAGGATTGCCTCCTGGGCAAAAAGCCCCCGCGCTTCGATCACCCGAAGGTCGGCAGGAACCTTGTCGCCCGCTTCCAGGAGAACGATGTCGCCGGGCACAAGGTCGGCCCCATCGATCGACAGGCGGTGCCCGTCGCGCAATACAGCCGCTTTCGGAGCCAGCATCCCCCGGATCGCCGCCATTGCGGCCTCAGCCTTGCCCTCCTGAATGAAGCCGATGATCGCATTCGCAAGCACCACGGCGAGGATCACCCCGGTATCCACCCAGTGTTGCAAGGTCCCGGTCACAATCGCCGCGCCGATCAGAACATAGATCAGCACATTGTGGAATTGCCGCAGGAAACGGACCACCGGTCCGCGCGCCCGCACCTCCGGAAGGCGGTTTGGCCCGTATTTGGCCAACCGGCGAGTGGCCTCGTTATTGGTCAGACCTGTAACTGTGGCTGCAAGAGCTGCAAGGCAGTCGGCGGATTTGGTCGCATGTGGGCTGTTCAGGTCGATCATCGCGCTGAATAGCCGCCGTCGAGGGCGAGCGCCGCTCCTGTGACGAATTTAGTCTCGTCATTTGCACCTACCTCAGCCATGCTGTTCGCGCAGGCACGGTCAATGCCAACTGCACCGCCGGTCACAAAAGTTGTCTTTGACTTGGGCCGGTTCATTGGAATTCTCCTGATGCCCGGGTTTCAGTTCCAAGTTTCGGGCTTTTCAACTTGGTCGTTCACTTCTGCTGGCGGAAGGGCGGGTTTGGGTAGGCAATATCCAGAAGCCGATACTCACGCCATTTCTAGTTAAGAGATTGCTTGCGGTAATTCATCGCTGTAAACGCGCAAGTGACCGAGAAACGAACTCGGAATGTTCAAGCTCTAAGAACATCCCGAAAGGCGCGGCGAAGCTCTTGTTCCCCCTTCTCTTCATACCAGCGTCCGTGAGCGAGAATAATGCGTTCGGGTGACCAGTCGATCATCGCTTTTACAAGTGCGAGCAGATACTTCGGCCTACGCGAAAAGCTCAAGGCCATATCGCGCGGCATCCGCCCATCGGGATCACAGACCCTGCCGAGCTTCAGAAGTGGCCGCACCCAGAGTGGCATTTTGTGTTTTTCGAAATTCTCAATGAGATCGGTGAGGACAAGTGTCCTGCTTGCCCGATGAAAAAAGACGACTTCGCGATGCACTCCGGAATCGGCAAGTCGCTGGTCAATCTGGTCTTCCCAGTCTGGGGGGGCGTGGTCGTCAAGTTCATGGTCAATCTGCAACTGCACCCCGTACTTGTCGGCACGGGCAACCACACCGGGGCTGCCCCATGTGACCGCGCTTCTGAATTTCGCCTGCCAGTCCGGTATCCATGCGTAGTGAATCCAGTTCGGCGCAATGAGGTAGCGGACCTCTCCGAGCGCAGCCACTGCATCTGCGATCCCCACTTTATCGGCTATAGGCGAGTGCACCCAGAGGCTGCCATCACTTAGCCGGATCACGGTCATTCTGGTTGGAAAAGGCAATCCGTAGAAACGAATCCAGCTCCCATCGGCGATCCAGACATCGCGCGCCACCGGCTTTAACACGAAAAGCGGCTCATAACCGGTTGCTCGGGAGCTCAAGAACTTGCCCATGAAATGACTCCGGACTTTTGCAAAAACATACAATCTTTAACACCCTCCACGACCCTGTGGACAACGCAAGCTTGGTCGAGGCCAACCCCACCGCCAGTCACAAAAGCTGTCTTTGACGCGAGGCGGTTCATTGGAATTCTCCCGATACCCGGGTTTCAGTTCCAAGTTTCGGGTTTTTCAACTAGGTCTTTCATTCCTTCCCAGTCAGAACAGCTACTTAGATCCGCTCAGAACTAAAGGTAAAAGCCCCTCAATAAGCTTTGACCGGCGAGACAAAACCGTTGGGCTTGAATGCTATCAGTGAGCATTCGAGCTTCTGGACGATGTTTTCAGCTGTATTGCCAATGATGAAGCCTGAAATGCCAGTACGCCCGACTGTTCCCATCATGAGGATATCAACACCCTCTACTTCAACAAATTCCGGAATAGCTTGTGACGGATCTCCGCGAAGATGATGAACTTGGACGCCTGAAGGGGTGCTTGCCTGGGTCAGCAATTTGTCGAGGGCTGCTTTGCTGCGAGTACGTGCGGTTGCCACGAGATTGTCCACCTCTGCGTCGGGCATCCGTAGCCAAGGATTCCCGCGAACAGATCCCTCAAGATCGCAGTCCCAGCAGGCCACAACCTGAAAGTCCGTTGCGCAGAGCTTGGCGTAGGACGCAGCCGCTCTCAAGAGGCGCAAGGAAAGATCGTTACCCTCTGAAGTGCTGCTCTCGGGGTCAATGGCGACTCCAACCTTGATCTTTGGATCCAACCCGCCTGCATGCCGGATGAGAAATACAGGGCAGGGACATTTTCTCAACAACGCCAAGTCAATAGCTTTGAACCCCTTTACCCCGCCTTTGGATTCCGCCTGTTTGATAACCAAATCATGACCATCTCTTAAGACGTGTTGGACAATCTGAACCCCGAGCATTGAGCCGCTTTTCACGATCACCGGGACAGTCAAACCCTGACTATGAATCCTGAATTCGCCAGACCCAAATTCCTCAATGGTCGCATCATCAGTGTTGGCCTTTTCGTCAGCAACTTGGCGCACAAGCCCTTGTTGAGATGAACAGAGCATCACTTTGATCCGCTCGACCAATGACAGTTCGAATTGCTTTTCATAGGCTTTTAAAGCTTGGGTCCAGTCGGGTCGGACAACCAGAACTTTGAATTCGGCGTCGCTCTGACGAGCAAGAAACAAAGCATGCGTCAGCGCGCTTGTCTCATCTTCTAGACCCTGACTAACAAACAGAATGTTCTGAAACTCGTTCATGGCCGCTTCTCCCGTTAACGTGAAGTGATGCTTGTCGCGCTTTCCGGCAGCTTAAGGTCTTTCGGACTAGTGCGAGAGCATAAGCGGAAGCGGGGGACTGTCGAGGAGGCCTTTTGTCGCGCCGCCGAGCCAGAATTCGCGCGCGCGCGCGTGCCCGTAGGCACCCATGACCAAAAGGTCGGCTCCCAATCGTTGTGTCTCTTGTTCCAGAACTTCAGCGATTGGTCGCTTGCCGCCTTGGACATCGACGCTTGTTGCAGCGACACCATAACGTTCAAGGTGGCCACAAATGCCATTTGCGCGAGGCAAGGCACTTAAGTCCTTGTCATCGACAACGGAGAGTATATCCACTCTTTTCGCGAGTTTTAGTAGTGGCAAAGCA
>JAJTGP010000279.1 GCA_021299265.1 Hyphomonadaceae bacterium
AGTTGCCCGACGCATTGGTCGTGTAATACAGGACCGCCTGCGAAGTCACGTCATAGGCAATCGTGCCCGTCGCCGCCGTGGCGCTGATCGTCACGCCCTCCAGGGCATTATACAACTTCAACGCCGGGGCAGAGGTCGAGCCCGAGAACGTCTGCGTGTTGGTATAGGAGCCAAGGCCCGACACCGACAGGGCGGCAATTGTGGACGCGCCAGAGACGTTAAGGGTGCCCGTGGCAGTCAGGTTGGAAACCGTAGCCGCATTGCCAAACGACAGCGCATCGCCCGACAGCGTAGGCGCACCGACGTTAATCAGCTTGAACCCGCCAAGCTTGATATTGGCCGTGGGCGTGGTCTGCCCGTCCTTGGTCAGACAGTTGCTAAGACCCGCCGCAAGGTCCGCCGTCAGCGCATTGAACGCCGTCGAACTGATAATCGTGTTCGGGACGACGGGCTGCCCCGCGCTGTTAATCAGGAATGTGCCAGAGCCGTTGAACGACATTATTGCTTCCTTCTAAGGGCTTCGGCCAACGTAGGCCCTTGGACAGCCGTGACCGCTCCAGCGCGGCCAGCAGCATTGAGAACTTGAGGCGAGAACCCGCCCGTGGCCGCAACGGGTTGTCCGCCAGCAGCCATGACGCGCGTGAGGTCTTGAACACGCCCCTGCGTCATTTTGTCAGCAGCAATCTTGGACGCTGCACCGGCCCCCGCCGTGACAAGCCCGAATGGCGCATTGACCGACGCGGCAAAGACATTGAGCCAAGCGGGAAGCGCACCAGCAGACGGAGAGAGCTTGCCGATCATGCGAAGCACATTCTGCATTTTTTCGCCGCTCACGATGGCCTGGAGGATGCGCTTTTCCTCATCGCTCAAATTGCGAGAGGTTTCCAGAATCTTTCGCATCTCTTGGCGAGTAGCGTTGTCAATGTTTCCGCCGCTCCCGGTTGTGTCGGCGCGGTTCTTGGCAATCCACAGAGAGTTTTCGACCTTCTCGACCTTTGAAAGTCTCGTGTTGAGGTCGCGGGCGCGATTGATGGAAGCCGCAGCAGCAGCCGGATTTGTCCCGCCGACGACATCGGTAACGGTCGCGCCGTTAACAAAGTCATCAATGTCGTCGATAATCATTTGACCGAGGCGACGTTCCTCATCGGTAGCGGCCTTGTCAAAAATATTGCTGCGAACAAAGCGCCTAGCCTGATCCAGTTCCTTGATGGACAAAGGACCGGAGCCAAACCGACTTTGAAGATTGCTGACGACAGCGCCGACCTTAGGATGCAGTCCAGGATCAAAGTCCCGCGAGACATTTGTTGCAATCGTCTGGTTTAGCTTGGCGAGAGAGCGCGGAGCATATTTTACGCCCGACTGTTCAACGGCGTCATAGGCCGTGTCTTTTGCCGCCTCTAGAGCCTTAGTATCAGCAATTTTTGGAGGTTTTACGACCTTGCCAACCACTTTTGCGATACCGCGCCCTGCAATTTCACCACCCTTGCCCAACACAGCGCCGACGCCTGCGTCACGGGCGCGACCAAGGATATCGCTACGCGGCGCGTCTGAAGTCAGAAGCCCTTGAACCGCGCCGCCCGTGACGGGGCTCGCTACCATCGTAGGCAGCGTAAGCAGGATTTCGGCCAGTGCTTGACCTGTCTTGCCAGCGCGGAGGTTCTTGCTTTGCTCAATTTTACCCACCGCGCTCTTGCCTAGGATACCCGCAACCTCAAGGGCGTTGGGCATGAATTGAACGTTGCGCGGCAGGTTGATTCCAAGATTGCGGACAACCTTGGCCGCGCCCTTCAGCGCACCAAGCGACTGAGAAGTGCGGGGCGGCTTATCGTCAATGACGCGGACGCGGCTAGTCGGTGCAGGGGCGTCCTCAACGATCTTGATGGGCATTATTCCACCACCCCGAGTTGGCCGTTAGGCAAATAGACGTAAGAGCCCTTTGGAAGCCGATTGGCGACTTCCTCAGACCGCGCAACGTAAGGGTTTTCCCGTGTTCCGAACGGCTTGGATTTGTCAATCCGGCCTTGTTTCGCAGCAGCGTTGTATGCCGAAAATCCTGGAGTCTGGCGAACAGGGTCATTGGAAGACAACGCGGACTTGGTTGGCTCTGCCCCCACGGAATTGCTAAAAGCCGCGTTGAATTGGGCCTCAAGGTTTGGAGTCCAAGCAGAGCCGGAACGCTCTTTTGCGGCCTGAACCAGATTGCGAAGCCTGCGCTGCTTCGCTGCAATTGCCTCAGGTTTGTCCGTAAAATTGACTTTGTATGCAGAACGCTGCTGCTCAAGCTGCTCTTTGTTATAAGCCGCCCCGGTGGCAAGATAAAGAAGCGCGTCAATGACGTCATCTTGTGCTTGAGAAACAATTTGACGTTGCGGGCTGCGAACAAAATTTGCTAGCCCCTCGCCTTTGTTAAAGCTGCCAAGAACAGCCTCAGCCATTCCAGGTTTCACCGCATTAGGGTCTTGCTGAATAGCCTTTGACATTTCTTGCGCACTGGCAAGAATTCTTCCTGTGTTGTAAGCGGTCGTTTTTTCTTCAATACGAGGCGGCTGACCCGGCTTGCCGCTAGGCGCGCCTTTTAGCTGCTGATACATCGCCAGCAATTCTTGGTCTGACATTTTGCTGAGGTCGGCCATTAGAGCATCCCCCTTCTGCGAAGTTCGGCCTCAAGAGCCTGCATAGTGGCGTTAGGGGCTCCGCCACCGCCGCTAGAGCCTTTTTTGCCACCACCACCACGCGGCGCGATATAGCTACGGCGACCTTGAACAGCAAAGTAGTTATCAAGAATGCGTTGTTCTTGAGGGTTAAGCGGCTGGCCTTGGCTGTATTTTTGAAGAACCAAGCCCTCAACACCGGCAGGTGCTTGAATCGGAACGTCAGGCTTGGTGAACTGCTTGAGCAAGTCACTGTCGCCAAGTTCAATTTCAGCCATGAGCATTGCTTTTTGAGCATCTGGAAGATCAAGCGACATAATCGTTTGAGCCTGACGAGCCCTCTGATTTCTTGCCGTCTCTTGCTTCTCAATGTCCTCATACATGGACGGAGCAATGCTCTCCAGATACGGGTTCCCGCTCATAGCCGCATCCATAAGCATCTGCTGCTGTTCCTCGGGAGAACGAGCGCGGTTCTGGAGTTCGGCGGGGATTTGCCGCAGTTGCGAGGCGTCCAGAGACATGGCCTCTGAGCCCTGAGGCATAGGCTGTTGCGGTGCCGACATCGGCGGCGGTTGCATCTGAGGCGGCGGGGCTTGCGGAGCCGCCATCGGTTGAGGCTGTTGCGGCATGAACTGTTGACCTGCCTGCTTCAGTCGGTCGATGAAGCCGGGCTGTTCGGGCTGGAAGTTTGGCGGCGCGATAAATCGATCCTGAGGCGTCTCTTGCTTCAGGCCCCGCACAAAGTCCATAGCCTCGCGGCGAGCCTTCGCGCGGCCTTCCGCAATCGCCTCATCGGCCTTGCGCTCCTTGCGGCCAGCCGCATAGCCCGCCAGAGCCTTTGCCAGTACTTCGGTCCACGGGATCGGGGCCTGTATGCCGTTGTAGGACTGAATCTGGATGGGCGAAGTGGCCTGCTCGCGCAAAGCCGCCGCCATGCGCTTTTGGCGTTCAGCGGCTTCCTGAGTGGCCTTGAAATCGGTGAGGCTGATTTGCGGCATTAGAGAGCCCCGTAGTTGACCATGTAGAAGCCATCGTCGCCCATAAGGACGGCTTCGGGCTTCACGTTCAGCACTTCTTGCGCCAT
>JAJTGP010000063.1 GCA_021299265.1 Hyphomonadaceae bacterium
CACTTGCGCCGTATCGGCGAACGGACAGTATCAGGTCTGTGGGATATCATCGGCTCCCTCGTCACCATGTTCAAACCACACGAATGCCAAAACTACTTCGCTAGCTGTGGGTATGATGCATATTAAGTGGAAAATGCTCTAGGTGGCTGCAATCATCTGGAATGGGCGTGCCGATGAAAGTGCCGAAGTCAACGATGGACAGCGCCATGATGTCCGCAGCGGAGAAAGCGTCCCCTGCGATATAGGCTTTGTCGGCCATTTCACGGTCGAGCCAGTGATAGGCGCGGTCGGCATGGGCGCGGTTGCTTTCGCCAAAGTCCTTATACTGGGTCAAAAGGGCTGCCGTATAGGGATGGGCGTGGCGCCAGATTTGGCCAATCGGGCTCATCAATTGCCACTCAACGCGACGGATCCACATGTCGATGTTTGCGATCTCGAGTGGCGTGGTGCCGAATAAGGGGGGATCGGGCTGGAGCGCTTCGAGATAGCGACAAATGCTGACGCTCTCGCTGATGCAGGTACCATCATCCAGTTCCAGCACGGGCACTTGGCCGAGGCTGTTCTTGGTCAGAAATTCCGGAGCCTTATGCGCGCCTTGCCGCATGGGGACATGCACATGTTCGACCTCTATGCCCTTTTCAGCCAAGAAAATCCGAACGCGACGGGGGTTCGGGGCTGGATTGTGTTCGCCATAGAGTTTCATGTGAGAGGCCTTTCCATGCCGTACCAAGAAAAAGGGCCCAAAGCTGTGCTTTGAGCCCTTGTGACTATTAATCCCGCTTCGGCAGGGTTTTGCGACCCTCTTTTACATCAAGGAAATAGGTCCAAGAGGTTTCGTTTGGACGGGCATCGTCCAGCGGAGGGGCCGATGTCCAAGCTGGGTAGTTCTTGGCAATTTCATCCTTCATCACAGCGGGCATCTGGTCCCAATTGTCCAGCTTGCGGCCATTGGTGTTGAAGTAAATCTCGCCCTCACGACCGCTCATCCGCATCCACGGCAGCCAGTCTGAAATCCGCACCCAAGCGACACTGGCCTCTGCAGTCGTTTTTGTCGGATCGACAATATTCGAGAGCCTACCCGCGAAATTGAACATTTCAGTCGCATGATAAATGCTACCAACTTCGGCCTGATACTTACCACCCAATGGGTTGGTATAGAACAAAGGCACCGTAATATTGGTCCACCAATGGTCGCCACTGATCGTGCCGGTCCAGCGCAGTGGCTGGCCATCACGGCCTATCACATAAGAGGCGGAGTTCACGGGGTCATTGGCGACATGCATGACGTCGAGCACTTCACCTGTCCAAGGATTGGTCCATTTGCTCAATACTTTGCCGGTTTTGGGGTCGGTATAGATCAAGAGCTCTCGCGAAATGAGGCGATAGCCCACGCCGCGAACGGGGTCCTTCACCGTCACGCAATGGCGGATGTTCATGCCTTCGGCGCGGAATAGAAGCTTGTCGGCTTCGCCTTGGCGACGCGAATAGGCATCCCCTGCCCAATAATAGGTCACGGCCACGCCGTCGCGCATGTCGCATTGAATCTTTCGATTGGCCGCCAACACACCTTCAGGGGTTGTGAGGTCTAATGGCGCGGCAGCCGGGGCAGGTGCCGCTGCTGGGGCCTTTTTCTTGGGCGCAGCGTCCGCCGTCGTGGCGACCGCGGCGAGGCAAGCAGTGAATCCGATAAATAGGTGGCGGGCAGATAGGTGGGTCATGACAGCTCCTCTTCTACGTCTTTCTTAAGTGGCCCTTTGCGACTTGTCATCAAAAATTTGTCCGGACAAATGGGAGGTGTGCAGTAGTTCTTGGGGCAAAGCTGGAACCACCCCTTTAGTCTAAAACGACCCCTTCAAGCTAACCCGTATCGAACGCCCCGGCTTGGGCAAATAATCCTTCAAGAAAGATGTGTGTTCGCGGATGTCCTCATTGGTCAGGTTCCGGCCTTCAAAGGTCAGCTCAATGCGGTCATTGCTTTGAACTGGCCGCCAAGACCAAAGGGCGTTTAGGGCGGTTGAGCCGTCGGTTTTGGTCTCAAAAGCGGCCGTACGGGTCTGTTCGGTGATGGATTGCACTTCGGCGCGCACCCGCATCTGAGGGCTTTTTGCTTCAAGTCCGAGGGTCACCATGGCCGGTGGCATGCGGGCAATCGCGCCGCCACCATCATAGCTGCCACGCACGGTGTCGATACCGCCGTCGCCAACGACAGACCAGCCGCCAATCTCGCCGAAAGCCCAAGTGAGATGAAGTTCAGCCCCCGTGAGGGTTGCGTCTTTCTGGCTGACCAGAAAAACCGGCAAATCATCCTCGATCTGATTTGTTGGATTGAACGCGATAAAGCCATCAAAGCTAGAGCGCCAAACATTGAGATCGACCGTCGCGCCACCGATCTGCCAGCGCGCCACGCCTTCAAGGCTGGTCGCTGTTTCAGTCTTAAGATCCGCATCGCCGATTTCAAAAGCTTGGGTGGCCGCGTGGGGTCCATCGGCAAATAATTCGACTTCTGTCGGCGCGCGCTATGAGCAGCGCGATTATTCCGGTCTTGCAGGGTCGCGCAACTTCGATCTGGGCAGTTTCTCGGCCAGCGCTTTCCTGAAGCCCACTGAGGGCTTACGCCTGTCTCTGAACGCGGGCTATACAGAGCGC